>JANQIY010000051.1 GCA_028281965.1 Candidatus Gastranaerophilales bacterium | reverse complement strand
AATCGAAAAGAGGCGCGAAGCAGGCGAAATGGACAGCGAAACAACGTGCAGTCCCTGCTTCGCAAGCTGTCCGCATTTCGCAGCGGAGCCTCTTTTCCACCTATAGGGCGGCTGTGCGCGACAGCGGGAGCTAACGCATTAGCTCATTCATGGGTGGGTTTTGGTAAATGTTGCATACATGCAATTAGCAACTCGAGTAAACATGTAACGAAATGTTTCAAAACCTTCTTGATTTAAGCAATTATTTTTAAAAGCAGGTTTTTATATTATTGGAAGGAAGATTGTACTTAGTCAAATTTAGTCTTTAAACAATTCATTATCTAAAAATTTGGAATTAACCTCTTAGTACAAAATAATTGGGAAGGAAGTTTGGAATGACTTACGCAGGAATTGGTCATCACTATTATAGCCCTCGTCATAGAGAAGCTAGAGAAGCATTTTATAGTATTGGCTTTAATAACTTGGAAACTCAAGAGATTAGAGAGTTGGACAGAGAGAACCTGGAGCCAATGGCTGACGCCATTCATGAATTCAGGGGACCTGCCGGCTTTAGATGGGCAAATGGCGAGAGAATAGACAGTATACTCAAAGCTTACGACATAGTTGATGCCCATAAACTTATTGCGCTTAATGAAATATATTGTGAAAAATATGGCGAAGTAGACGAGTTAACCGGCAGAGGTGACCCGTTAGCTTTAATCAAGGACCTGGAAAGAGTGGCTGGGGTTGCCGCATGGGGACATAACCGCAGGATTGAACAATTGGCTGCAGCAGCAATTGTTGGACAAAACCCACAGCTTGCAGCCGCATTACTTAAAGCGGCAGGTGAAGGGATAGGCGTTGACGATAAGATGGTAGAAGCAATTCTTATAAAATCAAAAAAAACTATGGATAAACCTACTCATGCAAGTTTTATGGCAGAAACAGCAAAAGTATTTCAGGAAATAACACACCCTTCAGTTGATAATCCCGGTGAATCACTTGATGATTTCATTGCAAGGGAATACGCTTTTGGCAAGAAAACAGCCTTTGTTGGCGGTGCAGTCGTAGGAGCTGTTATAGGCGGAATAATGGGTGGAGTCATAGGAAGCCTTGTTGTAGGAACTGCTATAGCTCTGCTGGCTAAGGCTTTCACTGAAACCGGCATAACCGGGGTAAGCAGTAATGGTGAGCAGTATCAAAATATTCTCGATAAATCACGAAGAAATTCTCATAATACCAGAAATAGCGGGCTTTATTTAAGGAGCATGATGAGGTATAGACATTGTTAAAGTGAACTTTAAAATTCACTTTTAGCCTTGCCCGAGAGCATTGTAACTCCTCGTTTAGTCGTTGTCATAAATTCAATCAGGTGGTCAATATACTTATTAGAAAATGTTTCTTCCTTAATCCTTTCAAGAGCCTGTTGAGTGTTAAGCTCAGAAAACCATAAAAGGTTAAAGGCTTTCTTTATCAGGGACCTGTCTTCAATAGACAGCCCTTTTCTTTTTAGGCCGACTGAATTTATACCGATGATCCTGCCGGGTCTGCCGTCAACCTTTGCATAAGGAGGAAGATCCTGTCTTGAGCCTGAGAACCCGCCGACAATTGTTAATTCCCCAACCCTGATAAACTGGTGCATAACTACGGCGCCGCCGATAAATACGAAATCCTCAACCACGATATGTCCTGCAAGAAGCGCATTGTTAGCAATATTTACATTGTTTCCAATCTTGCAGTTATGGGCGATATGAGAGCCAATCATCAAAAGGCAGTTATTGCCGATTTCCGTGGTTGACCCTTCTCCGGAAGCCCTGTTTATTGTGACGTTTTCCCTTATCTGGCAGTTATCGCCAATTATTGTCCGGGTTTTTTCGCCTTTGTAGGATAAGTCCTGAGGCGCAGTCCCTATTGATGCCCCGGGGGCAATTACACAATTTTTTCCTACTTCGCAATGCTCAAGGTAGGTATGGGGAAAAATTTCCGTGCCGGCCCCGATTTTTACATCAGTACCAATTACAGCGTAGGGATGGATTTTTACATCCTCCTCAATTTCCGCTGTCGGGTTTATTACTGCAGTTGAATGAATTTCAACTTCTGCTGCCATAGGATCTCCTTTTGCCTGGTTTGTCTTCCTGAACCATATCCCGAGGGTGTGTTTCAGGAGTTTATGGTTGTTACTCTACTGGATTGCGCACATTAATTCCGCTTCAACAGCCAGTTCTCCGTCAACTGAAGCCGTGCATTTTGTTTTTACGATAGGGCCTTTAAGTTTTAGTATTTCAGAATGAAATTCAAGTCTGTCTCCCGGTCTGACAAGCCTTTTGAACCTGACTCCATCAATTCCCGCAAACAGTGCAAGCTTTCCGGCATACTGAGGCATCGTCATGACCATGCCGGCGCTAATCTGGGCAAGGGCTTCCACCATTAAGACCCCCGGGAAAATCGGGTTACCCGGGAAGTGCCCGTTAAATACGTCTTCGTTCATGGAAATGTTCTTATAGCCTTTAACGTACTTTCCGGGGACGCATTCTGTGATTCTGTCGACAAGCAAAAAAGGATATCTGTGTGGAATAAGCTCCATGATCTGCATAATATCCATTTGCATTGGGGTTTGTGTTTCTGTCATTGCACTTTTCTCCTTTTAGTTAGAATTTTTTCCTATTATTCCACCCGGTCGTAAGCCTGTATATATTACCATTGCGGCAATGGAAAAAGTTTCCATGCCAGTCAACATTTTTGTGCCTTTTTTTAATAATTAAATTCTCACTCATATTCCACTATAACTTTAATTTTGCTGTCTTTTGGGATTATAACCCGCACAACCTGCTCCTCAACTGATAAAGAACCTGATAAATCAACCTGAAATTTTTCTTCTAACAGCTTAATTTTTTCTTCCGTTAATTCTGCATTTCTGCTAAAAAGCTCGCTTATGTACTGACGTGAAACTTCAAGGGCTTTAGCAATCTCTATCTTTTTTATAGCTCTTTTTTTCTGGGCAGATATTAAAAATAAAATTTCATTAATGTTTTTAGTCATTTTTAAACCTAATACTTGACAAAAGACGTGTATGCTTTTATAATTGTTATAAAATAGAAATTTTATATTAAAGTTATTTTACAACAAAAATTTGTGTATGACTTATGAAACAAAATTTAACAGATAAAATATGCGAGGAACTTGAGCTGATAGGTTTTTTATCAAAAATCTCGGCACTCGCAATCCTTTATGAATCAGAAAACTTACCCTCTGATAAATTTGTGCTTATATTCGAAGACATCGAAAAACGCTGCCTGCAACTATCAGAATATTTTGAAACACCGGAAGGAATTCCCTCAGGAAAAATCCCTTTATAATAAGTTTTTTGCCGATTTTCTTTAAGAAATATTAACAAAATAAATACTAAATATATAAAAAATAGCAATTTTTTATAAACGGTTGTTTTTATATATATACAAGGAACAAACAAAAAGAATTAATCAAAAAAGCTTTAAACAATATAAAACAACTCTCTCTCTTTTAATTTTACCTACTCTTACCCTTACTTTTTACCTTAACCTAACCCTAACCCTAACCCTTTCCCTTTCCTTACACACCCTACAGTATTTTTGCTAGATTTAGACAGTTTCCATAACTGTCTTTTTTTTTGCCTGTTTTTAAGACTCGGGAACTGCTTGCTTAAAGTCCGGGAATTGAGCCCTTATGTCTTCAAAACGGGCGGGGGCTCACTCTTATTTTGCGTTTACTCAGCGTAAACTTCTTCCAGGTTTTCGGCTATGGATTTTGCTTTAGGTCTTTCCAGCGGGATAACAAAACTAAAAGTCGACCCCTGGCCTAAATCGCTTTCAACCCAGATTTTACCGCCCAGGTTTGAGATGATTTTACCGGTTAATGCCAGTTTAAGACCCGTACCCCCGTATTTTTTAGCGGTATTTCTGTCTGTTTGCTTGTATTCATCGAATATAGCAGATTTTTCTTCATCAGGGATACCTATTCCCGTGTCTTTAACCGAAAATAAAACGAAAGACTTTTCATTAAACCCCTCAGGAATTTCAATGCCCTGGTTTTTCAAGAGGTCCGGCTCAGGGTGTGTGACTTTTAGCAATATAGACCCGATTTCCGTAAATTTTACGGCGTTTTCCAGCACAATATTCAATACTTTTAACAGTAAGTCCTCGTCGGAATACACGTTTTTCTTTTCAAGCGAGTTAAGGTCAATGTCAAATTGCAGTCCTTTAGCGTCTGCTTTTGTTCTTATCCTTTTTGCCAGCTGGTTTACTGAGTTTGCGAGGGTAAACAGCTTCATGTTCACTTCCGGGGAATTGCCTTCCAGCCGGGAAAGGTCAAGGAAGTCATTTAACAGATCCAGGAGCGAATTTGCGTTTTTATTCATAATGGTGACGTATTTTTGCTGCTTTTCGTTAAGTTCCCCGCAAATCCCGTCCAGTAACCCTTGCGAAAAACCTATCAGTGAGTGGACAGGCGTTTTAAAGTCATTGGACAGGCCTGTTATGAAACTGTTTTTATAAAGGCCTATCTTTGTATTTTTTTCATACTCAACGAGAAGTTTTCCGATAACTTTTTGATTTCTGGTCACATCCCTTGCCGTAATTATGATTTTTTGTTTTTTAAGAAGCTGGCTGCAGGAAATATCAACGAAAATATTATCATTTTCCTTACTTTTTGAGGAAATCACGAAAGATTTGCCGGTTTCGACGGACTCATTAATTTTTTTGGATTCCTCATCAAAGAGAATGGCAATATTTCGCCCTATCATCTCTTCTTTTTTATAACCAAATATTTCACAGGCTTTTTTGTTCCAGGACAGGATGTTATTTGCGAAGTCAATTACAATTACTGCGTCAGGGTAATTATTGAAATTATTTATAAAAGAGAACTTATGTATTAAAGAATCCATTTCTACAAAATTGATTTTTTAAAGTTATTTTAATTAATAATATCATAAAACAATTTATCTTCCGATACCATGTTGATAACTCCCGAAATGTAATTCCCAGGAAGCCTGCTCCATACTTGATACGGGGCGGGAATCTATCTAAAGCGGGCAAAGCCCGCTAATAAATAGCATGAAATCCTGGCTAAACAGATTGCCACGGGCTCTCAAATTGTCATTGAGCCCTCGCAATGACAGTTTAAGGGTTATCAATACAGTTTCGGAAGACAAGGAAAATTCAAAAAATTATACTAAGCTAAGGACAGCGGAAAAAATTCTTCGGCGTCGCAAAGACGGCGGCTAAGAATTTTTGTAGTCTGCTTCTGTTAAGGACAGCGGAAAAAATTCTTCGGCGCCGCAAAGGCGGCGGCTAAGAATTTTTGTAGTCTGCTTCTGGCTATAACTGGTTTTTAGCTAACCTGTCATTCAGGTTATTAAATATAACGGTTTATTAATTTTTATCTTGACAAAGTGTTAGGCTTGCCGTACATTTAATTTGAAAGTCGAGCAGTCACTTTAAAATAACTTAAGAAGGGCACTGAATTGCGAAAAAAGAAAATATCGGCCAGTTTAGAAGATTACCTTGAGACTATTTATGAAATTATTGAGGAAAAACAGGGTGTAAAAGCCATTGAAATTTCAAGGAGGCTGAAAGTCGGCAGGTCATCGGTCACTGAGGCCCTGAAAAACCTTGCCGAGAAAAAACTTGTTAATTATGGACGCTATGATGTCATTTCGTTAACTCCGGCAGGTGAACGGGCCGCCAGGGAAATTCAGTTTAAACACCAGGTTTTATATGATTTTCTAGTGAACATACTCGGGGTAAACGAAGATGAAGCTCAAAATAATGCTTGCAGACTTGAGCATGTTATTTCTGAAAATGTCCTGAAAAGACTGATTTTATTTATTGAGTTTAATAAAAACTTTCATTGTGCTGATCACAATTATCTTGAAGAGTTTAAAAAGTTTTATTCAGAAAAAGAGGAGTAAAATTTTTTTGCCCTGTTGTTAGGCAATACTAACAATGTATTTTAAAGGAAACAAAAATATGAACAGTAAATTGCTGGAAATGAAGGATAAATACAGAGAAATATATCGTTTTATGTTAGACATACTCAAGCTGAATGAAAAAGAGGCATTAAAAAATACTCTAAAACTGGAGGGAGCAATTTCTAAAAATGTTTTAAAAAAATTTAAAAATTTTATTGCGTATACAAACGACAAATTACTTACAAATTCTGAATATTTAAACGAGTTTAATGAATACTTTAATAAAGAGTTAAATAGTGAAGAAACTACATAAGCAAGGAGAAAAGATATGCCAAATTTAGACGGTACAGGCCCAATGGGCAAGGGAGCTATGACAGGAAGAGGGTTTGGAAAATGTAACCGGGTGTTTACATCAAGACCAGGGCAAATCCGGCATGAATCAGGGGGACCTCACACTGACAGGTGTAGAATGTCCAGGCCGCCGGCAAATGATGTATTTATCAGGCAAAAACAAGGAAAGGGCTAAGGGGAAGCAATAAAATGAGTGTTTTTAAATGCAAAAGCCGCACTAGATATTCAAATACAAGCGCCGGGAAAAAAATAACGGCAGAGGCAATTTTAGCAAGGGTTCAGGTTTATATTTCTTAGGAAGGCACATAAATGAACACTATCGCAACATTAGGAAAATACCTTGACCAACCTCACCTGGTAAGAAAGCTTTATGATACAATGCCGGCTTTGCTAACCACGGGTGCTGTAGCTTATGGAGCGTATGATACTTTAAAAGCGCCGAAGGATGAACGAAAGGAAAAGTTTATTAAAAATGCCCTGGTGCTTGCAGGTACGGTTACTTCCGCTTTAATTGCCGTAAGGGGCTTGACTTTAGGCAAGATTAAAATCCCGGGGTTGATTGAAAAACCTGAATTTACCGCAAAGGAAGCTATAACGAATTTTATAAAATCCAATTCCGGCAAGTTAAAAAATAGTGTCAGGGATATTTTGGAAGAATCCAAGGAAAAGATATTAAGCACCAAAAAAATTGCTTTTTTACATGAAGAGCTAAAGGGAATTAAAGGGGGCAAGAAATTATTTGATGAAATAATTCCGCCTCCAAAAGACCATGGAGCCGGGGAAATTGCAGGGGAAATAGGCAGGTTATCGTTACTCGGCGCAATTCCTGTAATCGGAGGTATTGCCGGAGGAATAGCAGGCAGTTACGCCACCGGGGAAAGAGGCGATGAGTTCGCAAAAAATACAGAGAACAAGATGAAAGAAGGTACTTATCAATACCTTGCCAATATTGTCCTGTGTAATATCGGCGCTGCCGGGGCATTAGGCATTATGGAAATCCCAAAAGTTAAAAACTTTCTTAAAGCAAAAAATATAAACAGCCAGGCATCGAGATTAGGCGCAATGGTAGCCGGGATAACCGCTGTAGGCATAGTGGGAGGAAGCGCAATAGCCAACTTTATAGGCAAAAAAATAAACCTGCCTTCTGTAGCCGAACAAAGACAACCTTCTGCCCCTGCAAGCGCAAGTTTAGCCGATAATACAAGTTTGGCCGATAATAAGGGTTTAACCGGACTATACTCCGAAAGGCATCCCGAATTCCTGGACGTGGCATTACACGTTGACGATTTTGCCACGGTGGGGGTATTATCAGGTTTTAGCTGGATAGAACCGGCTCTTCCCGTAATGTATTCAATTTCAGGTTATAGGGCAGGGATGGGCTATAGAAACGGTCATGGAAAAGCCCATCGTCACAGAAATAAAGCCCAACACCAAAACTGTCCGGCAAATGCCAAAAATTCTTTTTTAAAAAGCAGACTTGATTTAACCCGGAAAGTTAACCAGCAGGTTTATTAAAATAAGAAAAATCACAAGATAAAGACCGGTTATATACTTTGCAAAGATGAAATGAAACTTTTCTTTTATAGAAATTGTTTCAACTCCTCCGTTATTTCGGTTATTCCAGCGTTGTAAACGCAGGTGAAATAACATATATATCTTTACCATACCGTTTAAAAGCTGATGGAAGTAATAAAGCGCCGGATAAGTACAGTTAACTTTTTTGCCATAGTAAAAAACCACGATCGACTGCAGGTGTTTAACCAGTAAAATCCAGAGTATAATCATATAAGTCAGCCGGATACTTTGAAATAAGCTCAAAATGATAATAGTGGGACTTATAATAGCCGTCCACATGTTGTATTTCTGGTCAAGAAGGACCAACCACGGGAAAAAGTTGAGTTTCTTAAGCCCCAAAGCCTGAGCCCTGCTGTTATTTCTGAGCATATTACCGCCCCACCTTTTCAGGTTTTCCATATAATCCTTTACCGGGTTTGTCCGGACTTTTTCAATGCAATAAATAAACGCATCCGGGATATAGAGCATTTCTGCCCCGTTTTTTAAAAGGGTATACCAGGTACTTTTATCATCCCCTGTGACAAAATATATTCTATTCCAGTACCAGTCATCTATGTAGTCTTTTTCTATACGTGAAATAAATTCCTCTGAGGAAACCGCGCCTGCCCTGAATACGGAAAATCTTCCGGTCAGGCATAAAACCTTTCTTGAACAGGCAAGGGAGTTCATATGGAAGTTTCTTATTGCAAACCTCAGATTCATAAGGTCTGACATAAGGGATGAATTGGTGACTATTGCTCTTTCGTTTGTGGTAATGCTTTGTACCCTGGGTTCAGTTTTAAAGATAGGCAGGCATTTTCTGAGACACCCGGGCATGATTATGGAATCCCCGTCCATGAAAATTACCGGGTCGTTATATCTCATTCCCTGTCTTACCAGGGCTCTTAACGCACAACCTATCTGGCTTCTTTTATCAGGCCTGTTTTGCCTTGTGAAAATCACTTTTATCCTCTCTCCATAAGGCAAAGTATTTACGGCATCAGCAACTATATTTTCATCATGCCGGCTTGCCGTGCCCATACAGATTGTCGCCGGTAAGTTAAGATTTCTGGCTTCATGGATAATCGATTTTATCGAGTTATATAAAACCTTCCTGTCTTCCCCGTAAGAAACGATCATAAAATACAGTCTTTCAGGCTTCCATTGATGGTCTTTAAGAGAATCAGCCTTTTTACGGATTTCGGGGTAAGTAAATTTTTCATAAATCTGAGCCCGGATAAAATGCGCCATCCACAGCCCGGACCTATATAACCCTATACAACTAAGCACGCTTATTACAAAAATATGGTCTCTCAAAGAGATAAATAATTCCGGGATTTTTAGAATAAGCATAAGTAAAAGTACAAAATTCAACAGGAATAAAATCAGGTCTATATCAAATAAACCAGTCTTTTTCAATGCTATCTGTCTGTTCATCTTAAATATACCTCGATTTGAAAAGTTTTTTTCTTATGAATACCACCTTTGCGGGAGTTTCAAAGTTTATGTTTTTCAGCGCATCTGAGTTTTCAGGTTGCACCACCGCAACAAAGATGCTTCTGCCCGGCAGCTGTTCTCTTCGCTCAAGTT
The DNA here is from genome assembly GCA_028281965.1 of Candidatus Gastranaerophilales bacterium. Lineage (GTDB taxonomy): Bacteria > Cyanobacteriota > Vampirovibrionia > Gastranaerophilales > UBA9971 > JANQEB01. Next base: position 3,127 of record JANQIY010000051.1, on the reverse strand, counting down.
TTATCAGCCTGCCTTTCAGGTCTATGTCCCGGGAAGGAATATTTATATCAGCCATCAGGCCAAGCTTTAATTTCAAAGCCTCCTCCTCGGTAAGATAAGCCTCTATAAATTTTTCTCCTGAAATATCCCGCAAAACAAGGACAGGTTCATTTTCATCAACAAACTTGCCATTAAATGCCAGGACTTCACTTATAACTGCCTTAAAATGAGCCCTGACGGTATTATTACCGTCAAGGGCCTCAATGTAGGCAAGTTCTTGCTTATCGATGTTTATAATTTCCTTAATTCGGTCTATTTCTGCCTGTAAGTTTTTTGAATCTTCTTTTTTATGAATTTCATCGTTTGTCCCGCTTTCCGGATCCCGTATATTTTCATAAATATGGTAATATTCATAATTTGCAGCGGCAAGATTCTGCTCCTGTTCTAAAAGTTCCTTTTTTAAAAGGTCAATTTCCGGCTGGGATATAAGTTTTCTTTTATAAAGACTCACTTTTTTATCAAGTTCGTCTTTAAGAAGGTCAACCTTTTCACTTATCGAACTTATGATTTGCCCCTGGACTTTGAGTTTAAACGAATAGTCTCTTCTGTAATTTTCCAGCTTGGAGCGGATATTTGCCAGCTGTTTTTGTTTTTCCCTCAAAATTGCCAGGTTTTTCAGGATTTCGTTTTTCTTTTCTTCAATTTCTGTTTGTATTTCCGGGTTGAATGTCTTGAAAAGTAATTTATCTTTTTCTACCAACTCGTTTTCCGTCACGAAAATTTCCTTAATAATACCTTTTGAGGGATTATTTATTATTTCCGTCTTTCCTGCGATAAACGCCGAGTCCACATGAACCACGCAAAAGATTAAATAAAGCCAGTTTAAACCGCCTACAAGCATCAATATTCCGATTATAATGCTAAGTAAAACCTTAAAACTCTTAAAAAACGGCTTCCTGGGAGTTTCGGGTTCTTCCTGAAAAGTTTTCAGCAGGTAATCTTCAGAAATTGGAATGTCAAGATGCCGGATAATCTCATCAAAAGCCTGATATTCTCCGGAAATAAGCCCTTTGCTGAAAAATGAAAAAGCTTCTTCTATTCTGGGAGATATGTTCGCATATTCCGCAACCAGCCAACCTTCCTCAGAATCCAGCCTTGTTACCCTGATTGCCTGATCAAACCTGCAGGCAAAATCCTGGAACTTCATCTCAAGAATAGCCGGGATTTCATCACCTGGCGTTAATTTTCCTTCATATCCCTCAATTCTAAGGGCTTTCATTGACCAATCGGCTGTTTTATATGCTTTTCCTTCTATAATTACGACTATAGGCACATCTATACGATAAAACTTCCTTTTGTCGTTAAAAGGGTCATAAGAGATATTACGTTTTTTCCTGGTGTTGTTTGCCATTTTTAGTCGATCCAGCTTTATATAACAACTCAGGCGTTGCCGCCAAGTGCTTTATATAAGCTTATTGAGTGTATTAAACACATTGTTTTACTTTCATACTCTGCAATTTTTGACATTAAAAACTGCTCTTTCATCAGCATAAAATCTTCTCTGGAAATAAGGTTCAGATCCAGTTTCTCCCGCTCAATTTCCATGATTTCCTCGTCAAGAGAAGCCGCGTTCTTTGCCCGTTCATAGTTTTCCACGCTATTTTTCAGGTGAATAAGACTGTTGTTGACATCAGCCAAAGAAGAGGCGACCGCCTTTTCATAAGACTTTAATGCCTGTTTATATATGCTTTTTTGGGCTTCAAGCTCGGCAAGGTTCTTGCCTTTGGGAAAAAGTTCATACATAAGGTTATATCCAATCCTATACATCAAGCTTTCGGAATGTAGAAAATTGTCAAGCATCTTGCTTACGTGAGAAATATCCCCTTTGTAAGAAATTGTTGGTAAAAGCGATTTTTTGGCTATTTTTTCATCCAGTTTTGCCATTTTTATCTGGCTTTCAGCCATAAGAACATCAGGTCTGTTAGCTATGTTACCGGTGTTTATCTCCAGTTCCCCGCTGTAAAAGACCCTTATATAATCAATGTTTTCAAACCTTACCGGAGTTTTTTCCTTATCGCCGGAAACCAGCAGGTAAAAACGATTTTTCAATTCTTCATTTTGTTTCTTTAATGTCTCTAATTCCAATTCTGAGTTTTGCAATTCTTTTTCTATTTCTATGATTTGCTGTCTTGCAACCAGTCTTAAACCATATTTTTCAAGGTTTATAGCAAGTTTTTCCTGCTTCAGGCTTTTTATTTGATCATAAAGCGAAATTAACATGTTATTTTTCAGGATATTAAAGTAAATTGCGGAAATATCAGAGAGGGTGGACAGGATTATAAAATTCTTTTCAAACTCCATGAAGTCCTTATTTTTCTTGTAATAGTCAATTTCATCACGTTTTTTACCCCAAAAATCCAGCTCATAGCTGAACTCAAGCGGCAAGTCAAATATAACTTCCTGATTATTGCTGTTAAGTCTTAACTGGCCATAGTTGCCTATGGTTGAAGATTTTGCGTTCATATAACCCGGGTCAATCTTTATAAAAGGGGTATATGCCCTTCTTGCGGAGTTTATGTAATTTTTGGCTTCCTGTGTTTTTAAATCGGCAATTAATATGTCAAAATTATTTTCCAGGCTCATCTGAAGAGCTTTTAAGAGCTGGGGGTCTCCGAATTTTTCCCACCATTTCCAGTTAACACGTTCAATATCCTGACTGACAGCAATTTTGTTTTTATACAGCTTTACCTGCCGGTTTTTTGCATAAGAACTTGACAGTGCTAATGTAAAAACACATAAAAAGATTATTGTAACTTTTCCTGACTTAAATATAAAAGACATCATTGCAATATTTTGTTAATATATCTTTAACAAGAAGTTTAAATTCTTTAAGAATGCCTTGTAGCAATGTTTTTATTATATTTAGTAAACTATATTAATCAAATTTAAAGGTTTTTAGTAAGTAAAAATGTATTTTTTCTTTACAAATGAAAAATATTCAATTTCGTCTATGAAACTGACGCATAGTTCAAACTTTTTTTAAATAAACTTTTTAGGTAGTGGCTAAAAGTTTAATGAAAAAAATTTAAAACTTGAAATAATAACTGTAAATCATACAGGAGGAACAGTTATGAAAGAAAAAATTGGA
>JANQIY010000019.1 GCA_028281965.1 Candidatus Gastranaerophilales bacterium | reverse complement strand
TCCTTAAATCTTTTGTCCGAAAAAACCATCACACCTAACACACGCCAACGCCTCATTTACGCGACGACGGAACTTGCGGTAGTGAGGGACATAAAATTGATCGCCGAAGGCTTCCGCTTAAAATACAAAGGCAACCCCAATTCCGCGATCGGAGTTGCCTTTAAATTGCTTTGCGTGGATGACTTGACGAGGATTGGATTTCGTTCCTCAACTTAAGTCATCAAACTAAGGTTTGTAAAAACTAAACCGAAGCAACTTACCTGAATTGTCAAATTGGAATTCATATCCGTAAAAGTCAGACTTATTAAGAAGATATCTGTTATTCGAGAAATACTCATCTGAAAGCAATATTTCTGATTTGAGAATATATACATTATTTGGCATGCTCAACAGTTGATCTCCCCATTTTTTCTTCAGAAAGGGCAAGCTAAAATTTGATTCATCTATTGTTTTTTTTAGATGCTCAAATTCAAGCACTTTATTGCGAAAGTACGCATTTTTCTGCTTCAAATTATAGGCCATTGTGAACGAAACTGCTGACAAAATAACCAGCCCTAAAATAAGGAAATTTTTAAAATTCATAATTTTATTTTTTTACTATTTCGACAACGAATAATCTATTTCAACTCTTATCTCATCATTATTTTTGGAATATTCTTCAAGAGCTTTTTTTAACTTTTCGATATTCTCATCTTTTAAGACGCCTATGCAGCCAGCCGTGCCTGTTGCGTTCCCATTATACTCGTCTTGATGTAAATAGAAACCGCCATCCCTATCTGTAAATAATTTTCTTTTTAGCTTTGTTAAGAAGGACTCCTCTAACCTCCAGCCATAAAGTCCCCAACCAGCTCCATCAGCAGATGTTTTGTCGGGTTTAGCGTTATCGCTTAAATCGATGTAATATGTACCTTCAGGTGTCGGACCGTGATCAGGCACATCTTGCATATCTGGATTATTAAGCCCCTGTCCACGTCCAGAGTTGGCAGGTACGGAAAAACGTTCGTTTCCATTATCATCACGGTACGAAACTCTACCATTGGTGATGCGGATGTCGTCTAAACCCCAAGGATCTATTCTATTGATTGGGTTATTTCGGGCAAGAATCCAATCGGGACAATCCGCGCTTTAGGGCAAACGCCTTTTTACCATATCTTTGCGCCAATCCGCCATTTTTTAAAGGAGCGTTTTTTAACGC
>JANQIY010000326.1 GCA_028281965.1 Candidatus Gastranaerophilales bacterium | reverse complement strand
ACTTATCGCGTATCAGCATTAATTGGCTAGACCCCGCATCAAGTGCGGGGTGACAGTTTAAGTTTAATTTATCCAATTTAGAACTGAATTGCCCTGATTGTGAGGCTAAAAACGTCTTATATAAGCAGAACATAGTCTCATTCCTGCCTGCGGGAGCTAACGCAGTAGCTCATTCATAGCAGGGCTTTGGCAAATATTGCTCAGTCATATCCTGGCTTTTGGCTAATTAGAGATTGGGGTTAATTAGATAACCATGCTTTCATCGCTTGTAGCAAGAAGCTTTAGCAGGTCAAAAGTTGTAACAATCCCTGTTAAAGTACCGTTTTCAGTTACAAGAAGCCTGTGGATTTTCTTTTCATACATAACTTTTGCCATCTGGGCAATAGTGGCGTCAGGAGCAATTGTAAAGAGGTTTCTGGACATAATTCTCGACACCGGGTGGTCAAGAAATTTCGCGTTTTGTATAAGTTCAATATCAATATCACCTTTAAAAGGCGTTGAGAAAAAAGAACCGGAGCTTTCATTGTGTATGACATCTGTTGAGCTTACCACACCTACCAGGTTATTATCCTGGTCAAGCACAGGCAGACCTGAAACTTCGTTAGCTGAAAAAATTTTTATCGCATCCCTGAGCGTTACATTTTCCTTAATTGTTAAAGGCTCAGTGGTCATTATATCCCTTACATAAAATTGCATTTGCATGCTCCGTTAATTGAGGTTAATGTACAATAAAAGAAATATCATAGCTGAAAAATTCACACAATAGACGGAAGTTTAGATTAATGGGTTTACTGGATAAAGATTTTTATAACAGGGATACGGTTGTTGTCGCAAAAGACCTTCTGGGCTGCAAGTTAAACAGGCAGGTTGAGGGGCAGGTGCTTTCAGGAATTATTGTTGAGACTGAGGCTTACACACAGGATGATCCGGCCTGTCATGCCTTTAAAGGGAAAACTCCCAGGTCTATAACCTTGTTTAAACAACCGGGAACTGCTTATGTGTACTTTATCTACGGGATGTATCACTGCTTTAATATAGTGACTGAACCGGAAAATATGGCCGGAGCCGTTTTAATTAGGGCAGTAGAACCTGTTTCACCGCTTAAAAATACCAACGGGCCAGGAAAGCTTTGTAGAGAGATGAACATTTTAAAAGAGCTGAACGGGGCTGATGTTACCGATAAAAATTCAGGGCTTTGGCTGGAAAAATGCGATGATATTTCACACAAAGACATTGTAACCACCACCAGGATAGGAATTAAAACGGCGGTTGACTATCCCTGGCGTTTTTACATCAGGGATAATCTGTTCGTTTCAAAAAAATAACGGGAGATATGGCATGCATGAAATAAAATTAAGCTCAATTATAGATGAATTATGGCGCTGGTTTTCCACCAATAAGGGCAGGCCTGCTATAAAGGATTCCACCAGGGTCGCCAGTGTAAAGTATGACTGTTTTCTTGACAGTTCTGTATCTGCCCCCCTGTCTTTTACGATTTTTGAACTTTCGGACAGGGGAGAACTTCTGGTAGACGATGTTTCCCGCTTGCTTGACAGCAAGGCCGCATACTTTCTTTTTGTAAATACGCAAAAAAACTTTATGGTTATGGTAAAAAATACCCTTGAAAACTGTAAAAAACTTACTCAAGGCGAAAATGTAGAAAACATGAAGGTAAAAATAGTTAGCTAACCCCAATGACGGGTTAGCTAAAAAACAACTATAGCTTGATAAAAATTCCTTAAAACACCCGATCTCCCTCCAAAAAGGAGGAATATAAGGAGTTTTTACTCATTTTGTGAAATTTTTTATACATCTTTATCGTGTTTTATCTTACTTGCCCAGTATTTGCCGGCATATTCTCCCATTGCCATGCAATTTGGCTGAATCCTTGCTGATGCCTGGGCTTTAAATGTCGCAGAAATTGGTTTTCCCGCAACAAGCAAGTTTGATATATTTTCAGGCATAAGACATTCCTGCGGTATATCATAGTGGTCAATTTTCGAAAGAACCGTTAATTCACTTTTGTCTTTACTGTTCCCATGAATGTCAATCGGGTAATTTGAGCTTGCTGCTTTGTTTTTAAACTTTTTAGAATTAAGGATATCATTGTCAGTAAGTTTATAACGTCCATCAATTCGCCTTGAGTCCCTTATTCCAAGACCTGGGGCAATCTGGGAGATATAAGCGTCTTCAAATCCTGTTAAATAAAACTTGCAAAACTTCTCCAACCGCCTAATCTGTTTTCTCCCCTGGATATACGCATAAGAAATATCCCACGGGTCAAGCGGATTAAGAGGTTTTTCCGCATAGATTCTCGGGCAGTTAAAAGTTATGGCATTTTTTTGACCTGGAATAGAAAATACCTGGAAGTATTCAGCATCTTCCGGTTTTATAACCCCGTCTTTTATTGCCAGCTGAAAATAAGGACGAAGTTTCCAGCCGATGTTTTCTGAGGTATGAGCCGTTGTAAGCAAAATGTTATCTGAATCAATAAATTCAACGGAAGACAGCTCCATCTCAGGTTCAAGGTCAGTCAACCACTGACTAAAAGCTATAAGGTTTACATTATCCATATTAAACCTGAGGGTTAAGGACTGATGTTCTTCTGATTCTGTCGGAACTCCCGCGTAAAAAGCTAAATCAGCATCTCCTGTGGCATCTATAAAATAATCGGCATAAAATTGCCGCAATCCTCCCTTGTTAAAACACTCAACGGAATGAATACGGTCTTCGTCCGCTTTAACCCCGATAAGTTGCGTATCAAACAGTAAATCAACACCTGATTCTTCGCACATTTCATCAAGGAGGAACTTCATAGACTCGGGGTTAAACCACCCCGGATTACCGTTCGTATGTTTTGCGGAATTACTTGTCCTTGAAAGCCTGTCCAGGATTTCAACATATAATCCCCGGTTTAGGGGGTTACCCTCGGAATCATTGTTAATCATCATCGGCGTAACCAATGAAGCTGTAGCACAGCCCCCGAGAAATCCCATTTTTTCGATCAGTAAAACTCTACAGGCTTCTCTTCCGGCGGCAATAGAGGCGGATACCCCTGCAAGACCTCCTCCTGCTACGATTATATCCCATTTTTTTTCCAATATAGCCTCCCCAATTTGTAGATGATTTTTTATTATACTATTGAAGGCAATTTATTGAAAAAATATAAAATTTTATTTAATTCCAGTCACCTGATTCGTAATACTCCCGCTTAGCAAGGGTTTTGACAAATGCTGCATGTGTGCGACCAGAGATTCAGGTTGGTTAACCGGACAGATCACCACGTCAGGATTCGCAGGATTCATTCTTTCTCTTGATGATAAGTGTTTGTTTTTGTTTTGTTTTGTTTATAAATTGTTTCCAAAATGTTCTAAATTTGTATATAAAAAGTTTGTAAAAATTACCTTTAAGCAGGTGAAAATTAATTTTACCGGTTGATATAATCCAGGTGGAGGTAGAAGAACTCTTAATAGTTTTATCAGGTCTAAAAAGCCTTATTAAAAACAATTAAATTTTCGAGGTTAACCCTGTATAATGCCTAAAAATAAAATTTTAATAGCAATAGATGAGCCAAACTGGGCTTCGGTCATAGTGCAAACTTTGTTTAACGTTGTTAACAAGGAAGATATGGAAATAATCCTCCTGAATGTATTGGAAACAAGTATTGTTGACGAAAATTACTTTTACAGCTTCCCGGAAAAATATATAAAACATGAGGCCAGAAAGGCAAACTTTGCTTACGTAGAAGAGTTGTTGAAAAAGAACAACTTTGAATACCAATTTATTTTTAAAGAAGGCGATGCCGCAGAAAATATAGTAAAGATATCAAAAGAGCTGGATACTAGCCTTATAGTTGTAGGCTCTCACAATAAAAAAATATTTGAAACCCTGTTTTTGGGCAGTGTAAGTTATAAAGTTTCAAGGCTTGCAAAATGTTCGGTAATGATAATAAGCAGCAAGTATCACGTCCATAACGTCCGCAAAAAGGAGTTTAACATCCTTTTTGCCGTTGACCGGTCAGGATTTTCAAAATATGCCGCGGAAAAACTTCCCGGGTTAATTGATATTGAGCGGGCAAAAATAGACCTTTTAAATGTAATTATACCTCCTCAGAAAGTTATTCCTCCCGAGGCTTATATTTATACGGATATTGGAAAAATTATTGACGAGTCCAAACATGTATCCGGCGAAACACTTGATGAAATTGCGGAAATCCTTGAGAAAAAAGGAATTTCTAAGATTAAGAAAGTGTCAAAAATTGATGACCCGGCCAGTTCAATAATAAATTATGCCGAGCAAAATTCAATAGATTTGATTGTTATAGGCCCGCATGGAAGAAAAGACCTGTCCAGCCTGTTTTTAGGCGGAACAAGCATGAAAGTTGCGGAAAAATCGGAAATTCCCATACTTTTAGTTAAAAAATAAGGCCACGTCAGCTATTTTCAATGATAAGGCCTATTAATTCCCCGCAGCTGTAAGGGTTTTCTATAATTTCAATATCTATATCCAGCTTTTTTTCAATTTCTTCAACGGTCATTCCGTCGAGAAACACCTCGGAGTAGCTTCTAAGCATTACCGATGGAATAGCCAGGTTTTTAATTTCTTTTTTTATGGGGAGCAGGGTTTCTAAAAGGTCTTTACCTGTTATAAGTCCTGATACTGTAACTTTTTCTCCCCAAAAACCGCTTTTTACGGGAATAACGTTTATGTTTAAATTCTTTATCCTGTTTAAATCCTCAACTATAGGCCGCATAACATTACATGCCAGCTCTCCGGTAGCTATTGTAAGCTTATAAGGGTTTGATAATTTATCAGGAAGTTTATTTTTAAGCTGCCTGTAATCCTCCAACAGAGTCCTTGCCGCGCCAACCCCGTCATCCAGCTGGCCATAACCCCTGTAGCTCTCATCTTCCGGAAAATCCAGCCCGGCTTTTATGTAAAACTCATCAGAGGGGATCACGAGCTGGTATTTAATTTTATTGTTAAACTTATTTGCCCGGTCTGTAACTTCCTTTGCAATTTCCGGCGTTACAGGCTTAAGGGTGTTTTCTTTGCGATATTTTGTTATCCCTACAGGGACAATGGCTATTGATTCAATGTTTGATTTCAGCTCTATAAGGTCATTAAGTGTTTTTTCCAGCTCGATGCCGTCATTTAAGCCCGGGCAAAGCACGATTTGGACGTGAATCGGTATATCCAGGTCATTTAACCATTTTAATTCCTCAAGAATATTGCCTGCTCCAGGATTTTGCAGTATTTTACATCTAAGCAGGGGATTTGTCGTATGCACAGAAATATACAAAGGGCCAAGCCTTAATGTTTCAATCCTCTTTTTATGCTCGGGTTTCAGGTTGGTAAGGGTAATATAAGTCCCCTGGAGATATGAAAGCCTGTAATCATCGTCTTTTACATATAGACTTTTTCTTAACCCCCCGGGCTGCTGGTCAACGAAACAAAACACACACCTGTTATTGCAAGGGATTACCCGGTCAAAAACCGCCGATTCAAATACAATGCCAAGATCTTCTTCCGCATCTTTTTCAATATCAATAATTTCCTCTTCTCCTGATGAGCGTTTTATATGCAGGCTAAGCTCCTCAGAGTCTATGAGATATCTATAATCAATCAAGTCCTGAGGTTTCTCTCCATCTATCGAAACTATTTCATCGCCGGGCAAAATTCCCAGGTCACAGGCTATACTGCCGGGATTTACGCTGTTTACTGTTGCCGTCATTATCCGGATAGCTTATCATTGTAATTAATTTAATAATAGCAAAAAAGAAAAAAATGAAATTTAGCAGGATATTTTTTTTATCTGTTTTAATTTACCTTTTTTATATAGCCCTGGTACTTACTAACGGGCATTTACCGGATTTTTTCAAGCATATTAACTCGGGAAGCATGCTTTATGCAAATATGTGGGAGCATTTTAAGCAAGGTAATTTCTTTATAGACGAAATACATGCCGCAGGGGAATACTTTGTGCTCAATAACGGAAAATTGACCGTCTATTACGGTTTTTTCCCGGCATTTTTGCGGGGATTTTTCGATATATTCCTTACAGACCTTTACAAATACAACTTTAATAACCTCTCTATCCTACTGGCTCTGGTTGTTGCAATTTTTTTCACTTACAGGACTTTTATAAAGCTAAGTCTTTTTAGCGGAAAATCCCGGATATTTAGCGTAATGTTTTTAATTGCGCTGTTTTTAGGCAGTACGGTTTCTTACGTCACTGCCTGGGGCTGGATTTATAATGAACCGATAATATGGGGATTTGCCTGGACAGTGGGATATATTTCGCTGTTTTTTCTCTGGGTATTTGCCCCGGAGAAGGAAATAAACCTGAAAAACGGCTCTTTTATGGGGTTATGCGTTTCCATGGCGGTTTTATCCCGGGCAGTTGATGCTATAATTCCGGTTATCTCATTTGCGTTCATTGTAATAAAAGCGCTGTACGACTTTTATTTTAAAAAAGATAAAACCCGGCTTAAAGCACTTTCTGCCGGAATCCTGATATGCTTTGTATCGGCCGGGTTTACCCTGGTAATCAATATGAGCAAGTGGGGAAGTCCTTTTAAGTTCCAGCAATTTGAAAAAAATATTCACGTAATTAACAGCCCTCAAAGACTAAAAGGGCTTCAAGAAGAGGGGATGTGGAATTTAAAGAGAATCCGTACCTCGTTTTTGTACTACTTTATCCCGTCTTCCCCAAATTTCAGGCCGGAATTTCCTTTTATCGACGTGGACAGGGAATTAACAATAATTAAAAAACGTCCTTATTACGATTTAATAATGTCTTCAAGGGTTCCGGTAACATTAAGCTCCTTTTTTCTTTGTTTTTTAGCGTTTTTTGGAGCTTTTAAATACTTTGGGCTTGATAGACAGAAAAAATTCCTCCTTTTTCCCCTGTTATCAGCGGGTGTTATACAATATCTTGCACTGCTTGTTTATGCAGGAATTGCACTTAGGTACTCAGCCGGGTTTGTTTTCCTGCTGGTGAGCCTTTGTCTAATATTTTTAGTCGCAGAATCCCGGGAAATGGTGTTTTTTAAGAGGCCAAAGTTTTTATATTCCTCCCTGATAGTGTTAGTTATCTCAATATACGTAAATTTCTTTACTATGCTTGGCTATAAACACTATATCCGGCAAATATCGCCTGTAACAAGGAATTTTATCGGAAAAGTAATAAACTACCGGCCGGATAAAAATCATATAATATTAATAAAAAGCAACGACCAGCATATTAAATTTCCATATAAGAGCCTATCCGGGAAATGAAACAATGAACGATCAATGTCATACGAGGAAGCCTGTCCTGAACTTGTTTCAGGATACTCGAGTTGCTAATTGCATAGTCATATCCTGGCTTTTGGCTAATTAGCAACTCAAGTAGGATGGTAATCTATCTGGATAGGCTGAAAGCCCATAATGTTGACTGGACAGATTGCCACGGCGGCGCGAAGCGCCGCCTCGCAATGACAATGAAGATTTCTTTCAATACTTTTGAGACCGCTTGCGGTTTTTGCAGATTTTAAAACTATATTTAAAAAATAAAATATATTAATCAAATCCTAATAAAAGTATGTTTTTATATTTAATAAAAAAAATGAAATAAAACTTCAAATTTGGTTTTAAAATAAAAAAAAATGATATAATATACACTAAGCTTAGTGAAGTTTTATAAATGTGATGTTAATAAGATATTATTATTTTTTGATTTTAAAATCCTTTTTCAAGTTAATCCTTAATTAAATTAGCTTTTAGAAATATCAGCTTCTTCATTTGAGTTTAATTGAAAATCAGGGGAACAAAAGAAATGATTAACAAAAACAGTATTTTGTTTCGAAAAAAAATGAACCTTTCTAAGGCATCAGAAGAACAGGAAAAATTCCTAAACGACGGTACCTACAGTATTGTCACTCCCGGAGGAAAAAACTTTGAGAGAACATTTGAGTTGTTGGCGCATAATATAAATAGCGGAAAAATCCTTGTCAAGGAGAGAGTTGTTTACGGAAGAGAGCTCTATGAAAAGACCTTTGTGCTTTCCAGGGAAGGCAAAACTGAAAAGTATAAAGGAAGTGGATTTTAAGAACCTTTTATTATTTATATTGATCTCAACAAATCAGTATGTCGGGTTTTGCCGTTGGGAATTCATCTTCAAGTCTTTAAGGATTGCTGAGAAAATACTCAAGTATTTTTTCAGCAGGAAGCAGGCTATAAAAATTCTTAGCCACCGCAAAGGCGGTGCCGAAGAATTTTTTCCGCTGTCCTTATAACTTACAGGAATTTTCCGTTCTCGTAAATCAGCTTATCATCAGCATAAACCCTGGAATTTTCCTTCATGTTTTTTATAATGTCCCAGTGAAGTCCCGACTGGTTTTTCCCGCCTGTTTCGGGATAGGAAGAACCAAGCGCCAGGTGAATTGAGCCGCCGATTTTTTCGTCAAAAAGTATATTACCCGTAACTTCCGAAATCATGTCATTAGTACCGAATGCCATCTCTCCCAGGAAAGAAGCGCCTTCATCGGTGGCAATCATCTTTTTCAGGAAATCTTCACCTTTTTCCGCCGAGGCATTGACAACCTTTCCTTTTTCAAACTTTAAATAAATACCCTGGGATTCATTTCCTCTGTATATTGCGGGAAAATCAAAATAAATTTCACCTTCAGCCGAATCCTCCACAGGTGAGGTAAAGACTTCTCCATCCGGGAAATTATTGCTTCCACAGCAATTTATCCACTTTCTTCCTTCGGTTGAAAGGGTCAAATCTGTTTTTTCCCCTGTAATGCGGAGTTTTTTAACCAGGTTTAGCCGCTCAGCAATTTTTTGCTGGTTTTCCCCAATTTCTCTCCATTTTGCCACGGGATCGTCGAGTTGGAGATAACATGCTTTAATCAGGAATTCTTCATAATCAAAAATTGACATTTTAGCTTCCTGGGCAAGCGCATTGGTGGGAAAATCGCATATAACCCAGCTTAAAGAGCCCTCTGCAGCTCTTTCAAGCATTTTGACGCTCAGGTGTCTTGTGGCGGCTGACCTTTTTGCAAGTCTTTCCGGCATGATTTTCGCCATGTTTTTAGTGTTATATGGAGCGCCTATTGATATAAACTTGTCAGCTTTATCATATTCCAGCTCTATAAAAGGGTCGATAAAAGCAAGTTGTTCATCGCTCGCATTTTTAAAATAAATTTCCCGTTGACCTTCAAGTCCCAGTTTTACTATAGGATGAGCTCCTTTTTTGAGGACTTCTTCATATACGGCAAGAATTAAAGGTTTTGCCTGGACATCAGAAGATATAATTACCAGGTCATCTTTTTTTACATTTGTTGAGTACTCAACAAGGACTTTTGCATATTTTTTCCATAAGTTGCTCATGCTGAATTTCCTCGCAAAATAATTTACAGAATACAATTTTACATGAATCAGGCTTAATTTTAAATATTTATTAACCTGAATGACGGGTTAAGAATTTTTCAAAAACCCCCGCTATTTCAATCCAAAATGAACCTTAACGAAACTTAGAAGCTGTCTTGTTAAGGAGTAAACAATAAAAACTTAAGTGTTTTTAAAATTTTCAAAAATTCATTCTCCCTCCACCCACCCAATTTTTTCTTTGGTCTCGCTTCCCTCC
>JANQIY010000325.1 GCA_028281965.1 Candidatus Gastranaerophilales bacterium | reverse complement strand
ACTTATCGCGTATCAGCATTAATTGGCTAGACCCCGCATCAAGTGCGGGGTGACAGTTTAAGTTTAATTTATCCAATTTAGAACTGAATTGCCCTGATTTCAGCAATTAATTGTATGATATAAGCCGGTGTGTTATATTATTAACTACTTCTATCTAAAGGAAAAATAAAATGCGTTTATCCAAAACACACGATTTGCCCGGAACGTTAATTGTAGTCGAAGGTGTAGACGGTTCAGGCAAGAGCACCCAGATATCACTTTTAAAAGACTGGCTTTTATCAACAGTAGAAGACGTTATCTTCACGGAGTGGAATTCATCAAGGATTATTTCCGATACCACCAAAAAAGCCAAGAAGAAAAACCTTTTAACCCCAAGGACATTCTCATTATTACATGCCGTGGACTTTGCGGACAGGCTGGAGCAAATAATTGTTCCGGCACTGAAAGCGGGGTTTGTGGTACTTGCGGACAGATATGTTTATACGGCATTTGCCAGGGATGTTTCCAGGGAAGTTGACCCGGCATGGGTGCGTAATATGTACGGATTCTCCATACAGCCTGATCTTGCCCTGTATTTTCACGTGCCGGTAGAGGTTTCGCTGGCAAGAATCACGACCAACAGGGCCCCTAAGTTTTATGAAGCCGGAATGGACCTGAACCTTAGCCAGGACCCTTATGAAAGCTACAAAATCTTTCAGGGACGCGTAATTAATGAATATGACAAAATGATAGATGAATACGGGCTGGTAAAAATCGACGGTACGGAAACTGTCCATAATCAACAGGTAACTTTAAGAAATATAGTAATTAAATTATTGGAAGAAAAAAATATAAGAGTCTGATTATATGGAAAAAACGGTTAAAAATGAATCAAATCACGGCTATCCAGGTTTGTTAATCGCAATCGAAGGAACAGACGGGGCCGGAAGGACAACACATATTGAGCAGCTAAGAAACTGGCTTGCTATAGAAGGCTACGGCGCGGTTATAAGCGAGTGGAAAACCTCAAAGCTCATTGCAAAAGCTATTGACCAGGCAAAAGAAAGAAACCTTTTGCATGCTTATACTTTTAGCCTTTTATATGCGTCAGATTTCGCTGATAGGCTGGAGCAGGTGATCATTCCGGCATTAAAAGCGGGCTTGATTGTTTTAACCGACAGATATACCTATACTGCATATTCAAGGGACGTGGTCAGGGGCGTAAGTCCTGAGTGGATAAGGAAATTATATGATTTTGCGCCAAGACCTGACCTGGTTTTTTACCTTAAAAAACCGGTTGAAGTCCTTTTAAAAAGGATCATAGGCTCAAGCGGTCTGGACTATTACGAATCAGGAAGGGATATCGGGTTAAGTACCGATTTCTATGAAAGTTTTAAGATTTATCAAAGAAAATTGCTTGCAGAATACTCAAAAATGGAAAAAGAGTTCGAATTTGAAACACTGGACGGGACTCTCCAGATAGAGACCGTTCAGAACAAAATGCGTAAAAAAGTTAAGGAACTTCTGGATTCAGGCATAATAAACTAGGATAATGACGTGATGAAATTGTCATACCGCATTGAATGCGGGGTGAAATCAGTTATTATCGGATAGGTGCCTTTCCAAAATTTTGTTTATAAAAAGTTGTAACATTTTAACAAATATTAATCATAATAATATATACTAAAATATATAGTTTTTTGTGTTCTGGAGAAGAATGGAAGTTAATTTGAATGAAAAGGGTTTTTATAAGTAAATCAAAAGCCCAGCAGCTTATAGAGTTTGCCATTGTAGTCCCGATTTTGATGATGATACTTTTCATTGTTATAGAAATGGGAACGGCGCTTAATGCCCGGGCAACCCTGGGTGAAGGCGTTAAATCAGCCCTTGTGAAAGTAAACCAGTTAAGCCTTGACGGTGACAGGACTGCAAAGATAGCTTCTGTACAGAGTTTTATAAGGGATGAGGTAATAAAATATCTTATCCAGCATAATATTCCAAACTCCGGAAGCGTATCAGTAATAGTAAAAGCGGTAAATGACCATGCAGTTGCGCTGGTCAATTATGAATATAACCCTCATTTCCTGGTTCCGGGCCTGCTGGGGCAGGGGCCCTCCGTGATAAATTTCGGCAGCTCGCAAAGTTTAAACCCGCATGTTTTCCAGAGTAATGTATTTTCCGGATCTCCCCTGACAACGGTAGGTCTTTCCCGTTTTCACACGGACGGGAGCGGAAATTTTCTGGAATCCGGGGCCCTTGTTAACCCTGACCCTTATACATATGTTGACTCCGGAGGAACAACTTACACTACCTCAGCTTCAGGATATGACATTAGAGATGAGTCGAATTCAGCGATTCTGCTGCATTTTTACGGAGGCATAGGTACTCACCCTAACTTTGAATATGATTACGCAAGACTCGTCAACTGGCAAGGAAAAGAGCTTCTGCCCCCAAACCTCAGGATTAAACTGAAAACCGGCACCCTGGAAGTCAGGTCCCCCTATTATAACGCGCCTAACTGGTTTGATACCAGGATTCCATACATCTGGGCAGTTTCAGCCCTGGGGATTAACCATCTTTTTTATGTTAAGCAAAATTCCTATGAAATGCTGCTGGAAGACGATTCTCAACTGTATTATAAATTCCGATTTAATACAACAGACCCTTTTTATAACAGGAATATCAGGCTCTGCGGGACAACAGGTTCAAGCGGACTGTGCGATGGTGACCATAGGGGTACTGCAACAGTAAATGAAAGGGCTTTAAGGATGAATCCCCGCCTTGGGTCGGCTATAACTACATCTGATCCGGGTTCCGGTGATAACAGCTATGTATACGGTTCTATGGAACCGATTTTAATTCCCGGTTCCCTTAGCCATGACTTTTACTTTGTAAAACCTTATTTTGCGTTTAATGACGGCGATACAGATGCTGCTTACCTGAACTGGAACAGTACAAACTGGCAGAATAATTATTTTGTAACTATCCATTCTCCTTATGTTGAAGGACTTGATTCGGCTGTAATGGCAAATGCTATTTATGACCAGGATATAAATGATGATTCCAAAAACCCGTTTTTTAACTTATATGAATACCGGTTAAGACTATGTGACAATAACGATGGCGGTCATTCAGACTGCTCCGGCGTAGCCGGGGGAGCATTCTTTGACCTTGCAACTCCAAGCGAGGATATATATATAGACATGGATAGCTATTCTGTCCCTGAGGTGTTTTACGTAATTGACATTGTGGATGTATATATAGACAGCGATGGCGATGGAATTCCGGATGCCTGGGATAGGGACCCGGCATACTTTGACGCTAATGTAAACGGGATTCTGGATGGAAATGAAATTACTGCAATGGCTGCTGAAAATAATTGTAATGACAATTTTAGCAATCCTTATAAATATAATGCAGATCCGGTCGGCTGCGGAGATTTCCCTGATATTATAGTTGATGGAGATACTATAGGAACTCATACTGTTGATGTTATTGCAGATATGTCTTCCTATGAAGCCTCTCCGGGAAAACCTTTCTACAGGACGGCTCCATATAGCGTTGATGGAAGTTTTCACTCAACAGAACCGGGAACCGTTGTACCACAAATCCAGGATATGTCTGAATGGTATGTGTATGATCCTCCAACGGCAGGTAAAGCTCTGTATTTTAAGGTCGGAAGCACTTATTACAGGACACACCCTTCATGGTTTGACCATAATAAACTAGGCTGCTCAGAACCTCCCAGTGATACATCATCTAACGACTGCGTGCGGAAAAGACGTGATTTAAAAGAAGATTTCATACATGGTAGCGCAATCCCTGCCGGCGCTCCCGCTGACATAGAACTTGACCCCTCTGACGAGCTGGTTCATCTTAAAAGTAATGTTTTCAGCCCGGGTAAAAAAGCTTACAGAAATACACCTGATCCCTGGTAAAATTCATTAACAAAAGAACCTGAATTGCTAAATAGCTGAAAGGCTTGATATGATTGACTCAAAATTCCTTAAAATTTATAAAAAAGAGGCGGCGGCTTCGCCGCCGCCCACCTCCAGGGCGGGCTGGGTGGGAATGAATTACGCAAAACCTCCAACGAAAACTAAAACGTTTCCGTTTCGGTTTTGCTTCACTCCCGCTTCGCTGCGAAAACGCGGACAGCACCGCTTGGGCGTTTTAAGAAATTTTGAAAAAATGTAATTAGCAATTCAGGTAAAAGAGATTTAAAAATGAAAAAAACTCAGGCCAATTTAATAAAACATAAAAGCAGAAACGGGGTTTCTGTAATAATCCTTATTTTCAGTCTGTTTGCGATCATAGGCCTGGCAGCGCTTGTGTTGGATTTAGGGTTAATTATCAACCAGCGGCATGAACTCCAAAAAGCAGTAGAATCCTCAGCACTCCTGGCCGCCTCGGAATATGAGCTTTATGAATCTGATAGACGTACTGCGGATGATTTTCGCCTGCATTTTCCTGATGATAGCAAAATTACCGATACAGGAACAGGGATCGGAACTGTTTATTATAAAGCCCTTAAGGATTATAACCAGTTTTTATCGGTAGGAACGGACTTAAGCCCGACTGTATCATTCAATAAAGATTCACGTGCGGTACTGGTAGAAGCGAACGCAAGATTTCCGACATATTTTCTTTCTATAATCGGTATTTCAAAAATCCAGATAGAAGCAAAAGCGGCAGCTGTAAATATTCCGGCATACCTGAGCGGGAATTTTCCAAAACCGAGCGGAAGTATTGTAAACGGAGTCGATACATCAGTGAGCCCGGAAGTCCGTGATACTGAGATAAAACCGCCTCTTGGCCGGGATACTTCAGGCGGGGTTCATCCTACCGGGACTGTATACAACCAGAATACCGATTTTGACAATATATACGGACGTCCGGACGGCATCTCCCTCTCGCTTGGCCCCGGGGGACATGTGCTAATACGCTTGCCTTCAACTATATACGACGGTAAAGGCGTTGATTTTGCGGTCTATGAACGAGGAAATGCGGAAGGATATTTTCTGTACGCAGGAGTAGATAATGATCCTGCTAACCCTTATATTGACGCGGCAAACCCCGGGGGAGGGATTAACTGGATTAATGTCAGCTGTACCGGAATCCCTTTATATGCCAGAATGGACAATGATGAGCCGATCGGGGCCTATGAAACAGATGTTTATATAAACAACAATTCTTCTGAAACTGCTTATAAATTTTACGGCAGCGGGTTTTTTGACCTTGGCGCAAGGTGCGAGGACTCGAGTGGGACTGTCTTTTACGACGGGACAGATACCAGCGCCAGTCCAAGGATTAATAATGTAAAATACCTCAAAATTATAGATGATAATATAGAAGACGGCTTTTTTCTCCAACCCAGGCTTAATTTTGGGACTCACCCCGCTATTTCTAACCTTAATACCGAACATGCTATACCAATGATAATTCCCGGTGAACATTCAAGCATTACCCCGGGAGCAGACATTGACGCAATAGAAATCCGCCATCACGCAAGGTTAATCAGTACATCAGACTTTTCAACAGACACTGACGGCGATGGGCTTATTGATGTTGTAGAGCGCATACATGGCCTGGATCCAAACCTTTCCGACACGGACGGAGACGGTTATGATGACATAACTGAACTGGAGGGAGATGAGCCCGAAACAGTATATGGATATGATGACACTCCCCAGTATGAATCCGAAGGATCACAGGATGATGTTCAAACGCTTTATAAAGAGTACCCGCTTGAAGACTATCATCCGCCGGTAATCATAATAAAACCCTAAAATATTCCTCAAATTTTGCACATACCAGACTTGAGTTGCCAATTAGCCAAAAGCCAGGATATGACTATGCAACTAGCAACTCGAGTATACCAGGTGGAAATTTTTAAAAAATTAAGAAAATTATACCAATCTATAACTGGTTTTTAGCTAACCTGAATCACTAGTTTTTCGTTGGAAATATAGCAAAAAATCTGAAAAATTTTCTACTCCGTTTTTGACTAAAAAAAGTGTGTTTTAAGGAAGAAACAAAAAATTCTTATGTAAAATTTTCAAAAATATTCCTTATTAAATTTTTTCGGTCGAGCGACCGACCGAAGGGAGGGAAGCGA
>JANQIY010000305.1 GCA_028281965.1 Candidatus Gastranaerophilales bacterium | reverse complement strand
AACCCCATTATGACTATTATAAAATAACTTTAGGGGTTTTAAAAAATATAAAACTTCCTATTTTATATAACAATTTATAAAAATGTAGGGAAGCAAGGCATCAAGTGCGGGGTGACAGTTTAAGTTTAATTTATCCAATTTAGAACTGAATTGCCCTGCTCAAATTATTATATATCTTTCTTAAATTTTCGACATTTTTTTTCAAGTCGTAAAATTCTTCAACATGTTTTCTTGCATTTTGACTGAATGATTGATAAGAATCATTATCCATATTATAAAACGATACGATGGATTGGTATAACTTATTAATATCTTTTTCAGGGGATAATATGCCGGTTTTGCCGTCAATTACTTCATCGGGGATATCACAATGAGTTGTGGAAATTACAGGCATACCCGTAGCCTGGGCATCAAGTAAAACAACGGGAGCTCCTCCTTCACAGTTTTTTGTTTCAGAATAACAACTCGGGTGAATAAACACTTGATAATTACTGAGAAACTCATACAAATGTTCAAAATTTACACCCGGTATAAGTTTTACTTTATCCTGAATATTATTCCCATTAATTTCCTCAAAAACCTGTTTTTTTATGTATTCACTACTGTATTCGCTGCCTCCCCCGACTAAAGTTAAAGACATATTTGGACAGGTCTTAAGCGCTTGCGTGAAAGCTTTAATTGTATAAATATGCCCTTTTTTTTCCGAAAACAAGGCTATCTGCAAAAGCTTTAACTCTCCGGGGGATTTTTCCCTTTTATGGTAAGGGACTTCTGACGTATTAACCCCAAGTCTCGATATTTGTATTTTTTCCTGCGGACATCCCTTGTTTTTCAGGATACCGGCTCCAAAGGAGCCTTCACATAGGAATAAGTCCGCTTCCTTGAATAATTTTTTATATCTTTTTTCCCATTTTGGATACATAAACGGCAGGCTCTCATAATCACACCCGTAAAAAGAAACTACATGGGGCGCTTTAAGAAACTTTGCCAGTTTGCTGTAATAACAGCCTGTTGGCGCGAAATGCGAGTGAACAATGTCAATTTTGGTACCTTTCAGCATAAATTTTACAAAAAATGGGTAAACAATAAAGACCAGCGCGTAAATAATTTTATTTAAAATTTTTAAAGCAGTATTTTGATCTTTATTAATAAAATCAATTTTTTTAAATGGAAATTCCAAATAATTAAAACTTCTATCGTAGAAATTGTATTTTAAAAAGTTTCTGGCAGCTATAAACACATTTACTTCAGGGGTATTTTTAATTAATCTGTATGCCCAGTTTTGAGTTAAGGGCAAATATTCATTAAAACAGTGAAGAACATTTATTTTTTTGTTCATCCTAATTCCTTTTTTAGAGTATTAGATAAAAGTTTTTCGTTATTTCTTATCATACTTATAATGAATTTAGAAATTCTTTTGTATTAATGGGCAAAAGAAGTTATTTGGAAGAACCTTTGTTTCTGTCCAGTTCTTTTTTTACGCTATTAAAGAATAAATTTCTCTTATGCTTGGGATCAGATTCTTTTTCATATTTCTTGACTTTATCAATTATGCCATTTAGTTCTTTTTTGTACTTATCACCAGAAATTACAAAACTTCGGTGTTGATTTCCCGAACCTTCCATTAGTTTTCTGGCGGCATCGCTTACCTGTTTTTGTTTTTCAATCCGTTTTTTTTCAATTTTTTCCAGCCGTTCCAGTCTTTCCAGCCTTTCTTTCTGGAATTGATAGAATGTAAGTTCAGAACCTAGCAGCTTACTTCTTAAAATAACTATTTCCACCCTGCGGTTTGCTTTTTTCCCGTCTTTCGTATCATTAGAAGCGATTGGCCTGCTGTCAGCGTATCCGACCGTAAGGAACCTGTCTTTTTTTATGCCGGCAGCATTTATCAGGTAACGGACTACGCTTGCTGCCCTGTAAGCTGACAACTCCCAGTTAGAAGGAAATTTTTCCGAATTAATGGGCTCGTTATCAGTATGTCCTTCTACACGAATTATGTTGTAGGGAAATTTTTCTTTTATTAAAGTACCTATTTTCCCGATGATTTCAACGGATTCAGGTTTTAATGATGAAGTTGAGGAATCAAAGAAAATATTTCCCACCATGCTAATAACAAACCCACGCTCAGTTATTTCTGTTTTTATTCCTTTTAACTCTTTGGCGTCCTGAAGCTTTAACTCTTCCTGAATTGCTTTAAATCCCTTTTCTTCCTGTTTTTGTTCAATCTCCTGTAAAAGGGGAGGAATAACATTCTGACTATTGGAAAATCCGCCGGTATTAATCAGGTTTTCTCCGCTATTAGGCATTAATCCGGATTTACCGTCTAAAATAGTGCTATTTTTATTAAAAGCCTCCCGAATAGAAGACTTTAATTCCTTAAACTTTGCAAGGTCAATCTGGGACAAAGCATAGAGGATAACAAAAGTTGCAAAAAGCAGGGTAATAAAATCCGCATAGGATACAAGCCATCTTTCCAAATTTTCATGCTCTTCAGCGTGTTTTTTTCTTCCCATCTATAAAACCCAGATAATTAAATAACGAAACTATGCGGGAGCTTTTTCGGAAACGCCTCCACCGGATTTTTTATCCTTTTCCAGAATAAACGCCTGCAGTTTTCTTTCAATAAGCGCAGGGCTTTCTCCTGCCTGAATGGATAAGATACCTTCTATCATCATTTCTTTTGCAACAAACGATTTTTGGTCTTTAAACTTGATTTTAGAACCCAGGGGAATAAGCAGGAGGTTTGCAAGTCCCACACCATATACGGTTGCAACGAAAGCAACAGCAATTCCTGCTCCAAGCTTGGAGGGTTCAGAAAGGTTTTCCATAACGTGAATAAGCCCGAGAACAGCCCCTATAATACCAATTGTCGGGGCATACCCGCCTCCGGATTCCCATACCTTGGCAGCTCCTTTAGACCTCTCTTCCATCAAAGCCAGCTGTGTTTCCATAAGCTCCCTGACCAGTTTTGGGTCAGCTCCGTCAGCCACGGCTTCGAGTCCAAGGGTAATTAACGGGTCACTGGCGTTTTTAGCTTCTTTTTCAAGGGCAATAACCCCTTCTTTTCTTGCTTTTGTTGCATATTTTACCAGTTCGACAATTATTTCCGAAAATTCGATTTTTTCGTCAAGATAAATCCTTTTAAGAGCGACAACAGCATCAGTAAGCTGTTCTTTAGGGAAGCTGAGTATTACAGCGCCGGCTGTGCCGCCAAATACAATGAATGCGGCTGTTATCTGCAAAAGCGAAGCAGGATCTCCCCCTTCGAGAATCTGTCCTATGAGGATTGCCGCTATGCCTATTATTGTTCCGAGCAGTGACGTTAAATCCATTTTTTTTCCTTTAGTGGCTTACAGCTGGAAAATACATAATTTCCTGCCTTTATTTAAACCTATTTTCTAAAATTTAGTATCATACAATTATATTATTACAATCCTCGTTCGAAAGAATCTTTTAACATCAAAACTTTTACATACCGGATAACCTGTATAACCTGAATCACGGGTTATTAGAAGCTGTCTCAAAAGTATTGAAAGAAATCTTCAGCCTCTGTTCGCTTTCGCTTATTAAATTTTTTCGGTATTAATAACTCGAGTTGCTAATTGCATGTATGCAACATTTGCCAAAACCCACCCATGAATGAGCTACTGCGTTAGCTCCCGCTGCCGCGCACAGCCACCC
>JANQIY010000228.1 GCA_028281965.1 Candidatus Gastranaerophilales bacterium | reverse complement strand
TAATGTTTATGAAGCAAAGAAAAGAATTGAATCTATGTATGTCACAAAGTCTGTATCGCTTAAACAAGAGGTGTTTCAGCTATGTGCCTAATTACTGTTAAAAAGCATTTAAACGCTCTTTAAAAAAATAAAGAAGAAGCCTGTGAGGACTTCTTCTTTTAAGCTTTAAGAGAGGACTCGCTTTTTCCTCTATCGCCTGAAGGCTCGGTCGCAAGATTTACCGCTTAAAGCTCTGGCTTCGCCGGGGTACTGCCGGTTATCCCCTGGGCTGCTCATCACACTTTGCAGTGTAGGCACGGCTGGCAGGTTCACCGTGTTAGCGAAGTTATTATTAAATTTTAGAAGCTTCGCCGGGGTACTGCCGATTATCCCCTGGGCTACTCATCACACTTTACAGTGTAGGCACGGCAGGCAGGTTCACCGTGTTAGCGAAGCCTATTGACTTTTGTAAAATAAACGCTTCGGAATATTAGAATACTACCGAAGCTATGTTATGAAATACAATTACTTAATTACTAATATTTTATCAATTTTATGTTCAATTTTCAATCTCGGTTTTTTGTTTTAAAAGCTTGTATATATGGTTAATACTAACTTTGCACTCAAGAGCCAGCTTATTTGCTCCTGCTCTTGTACCATCGTAATTTTCAATAATATATTTATTTACAAGATTTTTTATCCCTGAGCAAGGAACATACACATTAATTCCGGGCATATTTTCTAAAAGGTTTATTGCGGTATCAACCCCGCAAACTTCCGCAACAAGCTGCATATTTTCTGTTGGCATATCTTCAGGGGTTATGTTTTCTAATATTTTTTGCTGCATATACTTTCTCCTCAACCAATTTTTATAAACAAACTATTTTCAAGACTAAAAAGCTAATCTCGTTTGATCTCTCTGGGCTTCCTGTACAATTTTAAGAATTTCGTTTTTATGATTTTTTAATGCCAGGTAAAGCTCATCTTTTACACCTATATCTTTGCCGTTTAAATGTATTACAGGGTTATAATGAACAGACACGCTACCCTGGCTGGTTGTTCCCTGTTTATTATTTCTTACTCTATCAGCAATCGGCTGGGGTAAAATCATTTCACCTTTATGCACCATTGCAAGCTGGTCATTAGGTATATTCCAGGAGCCCACATCATAAGAAGGTATTTTGCCGGTAACAAAATTTACAGTTTGAGTAACGGCTTTAATTCCTGTTGAAATAGGAGAAAGTTTTTCAAGGGCATTTAAAGCACCGGAAACACCATTTTCAATACTTTTCCACAGGTTAGTAAAAAAGTCTGAAATAGGCTTCCAGTTTTTATAAACAACATAACCCAGCCCTGCAAGTGCAGCTATTCCTGTAACTATTAAGCCTATTGGATTTGCATTTAAAGCTACGTTTAACAGCCATTGCGCTGCTGTTAATAATTTTGTGGCAATTTGCCATTTTTTCATTAGCTGGATAAAGATAATAAAACGAGGCGTAAAAGCAATAATACTGCTTAAGGAGGCTGTTAATACGCCCAGCCCGATAATAAGCGGGCCAGTTATTGCCAGTAATGAAGTAAAGACAACAAACATTTTTGTCAATTGCGGGTGCTTTTCTATGAATCCGTTTAATTTTTTCATAAATTCAATAGCTCCCTTTAATTTGTCTTTTAAATTAAAGGTTTTGGCCATTGTATCCCCTAAAGTTCCCAGAGCTTGAATTGCGTTATCTTTAAAAGTGGAAAACAAACCAAAAAGCGTTTTAGACTGTTTTTTCATTCCCTGGTAAAACATACCGCCTTTTGAGGTCATAGAGGTAAAAGCCTCGTCAAAAACTTCCCTGGTAACTTCCCCGGCCGGAATCATTTTTTCTCTTAAATTTAAAACCGTTGTATCCAGTTGTTTTGCAAGGACTTTTAATATTGGCACGCCCGCATCTGTTACACGGTTAATATCTTCCATTGAGGCTTTTCCGCTGGCAGATATTTTGCCGTACGCATCAACAAGGGTTTCCATTTTTTGGGAATTACCGCCTGCAGTATCACCCAGCTTGTTTAAAATAGATATAACGTTTTCCTGCTCTATTCCAAATGCCAGAAGCTTTTTTGCGTTATTAGCAAGACCAGGCATTTGAAAAGGAGTTGAGGCAGAAAACTCTTTAACCTGGTTAAAAAGCTTATTTGCCTTATCAGCACTTCCGAGCATAACCTCAAAGTCTGTTTTTAACTGCTCAAATTTACCACTGGTATTCAAAGCCATAAAACCAAGAGCAGCAAGCGGGGTGGTAAGCTTTAAAGACATATCCATTCCAAGTCTTTTCATATTGCCTGATAGCTGTTTTGCTTTTTCCGACAACCTATTTAATGATTTGTAGTATCTGTCTGTCGCCCTTTCTACCACTCTTAAAGGTTTAGTAACCCTGTCTATTGCTTTAAGTGTTATTGCTAAATCAAAATTATTCCCCATTTATAGCCTCGTTTTCTTTATTTATCACTTTACCCAAAGCGGATGACCAATAAATCAGGTCATCCACTGTCATATTCATTATTGTATTAAAATCTATGTTTCCATATTTTGTGAGGTAGATAACTCGTTCCCCAAGGTCTGTAATCCACACTCGCCCAATTCCTGGGCTAATTCGAAAAAATCCGCAAGATTCATTTCTGCGATTTCTTCAGGTGGTTGTTTTTGCCCGTCAAAAGTACAGACCCTTGATATTAATCGGGCATAAAATTCAATCTGGTTTGTCTCCACAGAAACCACCTTGCCTACTTCCTGTAAGTCTTTTAGTAAAGGGGTTCTAATTTCAACATTTTCAAACTGGAATGAGTTGTCATCTTTAATTCTGGTGATTTTCAATTTTTTATCTCCTCTGTTTTAATGATTAAACAAGTTTTTGCTGTAAAAATGTGTATTTTAAAAACTTAACGTGTTTTAAACCAATGCCAGGTTTCAGGGTAAACTCTTAAATTTTCTTTGTCATACTGACCCTCTATATAGGGATGAGGCTTTTTGTCATAAGTATAAAAGATTGCTTGATGCTCTTGCACATATAATTTTGCTATTGCAGTTATACTTATATTAGCCATACTTCTATCAGAGCTGTCTTTACCAAAAGCAAAATACTTTTCATTTTCCCTGCTATTTTGGTTTCTAAATTCATAATAATTTTTAACTGCCTCTGCAAAAGAGCGGGCAGCCTTATTGTAATCAACACAAATTTGATACGCCCACTTTTTGTCTGATATTGCTTTAATTTCAGCATTTAAGCCTGTCAGTTCTTCCTCTATGGCTAAGACATCCGCCTGGACTTCTTTTAATTTTCTATCAACAGAGGCAACTTCATCACTTTTTAGTTCAAGTTTCTCCTGGGCTTTACCAATTTCTTTAGTTATTTCGCTTACAGGCTGATCGTTATACAGGGCATTTTGCCTTTCTTCCCTTTTCCTGGAATATTCATTTTTTAAGGTTTTTTCTTCTTTACTAACCTTGTCAAGCCTCTTTTGCAGATTTTCAATTTCTGAATTCTTCTCATTAACCTGTTTTTGTTTTTGTTCAGCTTCCTTTTGTTTCTGGCTAATAGAGCTTTCAAGTTTTTTAATGTCTGATTCAACGTTTTTGAGGATTTCTTCCATTTTTTAATTCTCCTTTTGCTTATCTAATAACTTTTCTGGTTTTTAATAACCAAGTTGTTCTAAACGCCTTATTAATTCGGAAATATGTCCTTCCTCGTCCTTATTTCCACCTGTTTTCAATAAAAATTGAAGCGTCTTTTTAAGACCTGCTTTCTTTTCTGAAAATTCATATTGATTAAAATTCACAGAATTAGTTTTTAACGCCTCTTTTATTATCGTTATGCCGTTTAAAAGTCCTTCACCGCTTAAAAAATAAAGATTATTTATTGCAGTTTTAATTTCTTCATAAGAATTAAGCTCTTCAGCTTCTTTATTAATGGAATTTGAGGCAAAACACATTAATTTTTGGACAAATTCCCTTTTACATTCAATTTTAAAAGAATGCTCTGTAAACAAATTACTTAATTTCCAAACTTTAATTCCCGTTATCTCAGATATCAATTTTTTAAGTTCAGTTTTTAATTCATTTATTTTTTTAACCTCTTCAAGCCCACTTTTCACTTTTTTCATTGATTGAAGAATTTCACTTGTGGCTTTTTCGAAGTCTTCACCGCTTAATGTTTCAAGCTCGCTTATGGCAGCTCTAATTTTTTCTATATCATCAAGGTTTCTAATAGCATTTATCGCCTGTTCGTCTGTTATCAACTCCCCCAGTTCTTCTTTTTTGTATTTATATTCCATCGCTGCATTAACCAGGTAATTTTCATAACGGGCGATAAAATCCCCGCTAACCCTGTTTACAGCTTCCTGAAAAGATATAAAAACGCCTTTTCTCCAGTATTCAGTTTTTAATTTTTGTGCTTTACTAGCAATTTCTCCTGCCCTTTGCATTTTTATTCGTACTCCTTAAACCCAAATTTAACTTTTATTTAAACGTTTTTTAAACTTTAATATCTTCTAGCTTTTTGATCCCCTTAAATACAATGTCCTGCAATTTTAATAATGCGTCTTTTGCCTCAAAAGCCTTGCCACTTGTTTCCCAAAGCACATCACTAAGCTGAAGATCAATTTCCATATCCGCATTTCTTGCAGCTAATTCGCATACAGTTAATAAACTGCTTATTAGCTTTAACTTTTCCTCTAATTCACAGTTTTCATTGTTTATTGTTTTTAAAATGTCTGTAAATTCTTTTATTTGTGCATTTTCCTTATAATAATCAGGGCAAATAGTTTTGTTTGGTTTCATTATTAAACCTTCCGGCAAGTCTTTTTCAGAAATTTCAACCCATTCACCGTCAACGAGTTTTTTAAAAACTTTTCCTATAATCCTGCCCAGGTTTCCGTCATCTTCAATTTTTTTAAGGATATATTCCCTGTATTTTCCTTCTGGTGTATCCCAGCCTTGTATAAGTAATCCTTTTGCCTTGATGGTAAGTTCATTTTCTTTCATTTTTGTATACTCCTTATTAATTAAATACTGTTTAAAAGCTGTTTAAAATCGTTTAAAGTGCGTTTAAAAATTATTTTAGGTATCTAAGCCCGTTTTTTTAAAAAACTCCTCTTAAACCGCCTTTTTTTGTTCTGTCATAATTTTTAAGGCGTGAATAATTTTACTTGCTGTTTTTACGTCTATAAATTTAATGTCAGATACGCTAAAACGCTTTGAAATAAAGTTTCTAAAGGCTTTTTCTCTATCTTCATTAGTTTCACAGTTTGAATAATCAGCCCACATTGCAGCCATCATTCTTAACTGCTTAGGCGTTGCCATACCTTCCCGGCCTTCCAGGTTGTTATAGTTATATTTCTGAAAACTTCTTTTGCTCTCCCACAACCCGGCCTGTTCAGCCTGCTTTTTAAGATTTGTCATAAAATCCGTTGCCTGCTTGTATGTCAGGTCTTTTGATGAAGTTACACCGTAGCTGTTAAAAAGCATTTCTTTGTACACATCATTATCTAGGCCTAAAAGCTTTTTTAGCTGGTGTATCATTGCTTTTTGCTTATTATCTGACATTCTCATTTAATAAATCCTCATATCAAGAGGCTTAAAAGCCTTTATCATTTCTATTGTTTGTTGTTTGTAATTTACAAAATGGTTTCTGCTTTGCATCATTTGCCTAATTTCCTGTCTGAAATTTACCATTTCTTTTAGTTCTTCCCTGAATTTCGACATTTTTTTAAATTCCAATATTCCGTACATTGTTTAAATCTCCTTTTATTTAACTCTATGTTTCTATTACAAGTAATTTTTCACCTATATCTTTAATTATTCTTGCGTTTAGTTTATTTGTGTTGATTTTGTTTAACTCAGCAACTTCAATAGAGCGTTTTAAAAGCATTGAAAGATGCCTGGTGTTTGCAAGTGAAACTTTATGGTAATCTCGCCAGAGGTCTTCCGCCTCTGGTATTGCGGTATTTACAATTACCTTTGTATCCTCAGGTAAAAGATTCTCAAGTTTTATTTTGTAGCCTATTCTTGTAAACAACTGCCTGAAGTCGCCTTTTTGTCCTTTAAGGTTGAAATAAAGCTTAGGCATTCCAATAAGCAAAAGCCCTATTTTAGCTTCATCATATATGGCTCTTAAAAGCTCCAGTGATGCTTGAGTTAAATATTCAGCCTGGTCAACAATTATCATCCTGCCTGAATTTTTTAGCTTGGCAATTATTTCGTTGAGCATTGTATAAATAGCCCCTAATCCCTCATAGCCTAATTTTTTATGAATTTCCTGAACCAGAAACTTTTTTGTGTAGCTAGGATTAACCTTAATTAATATGACATCAGGGTTTTCAACGGAATATTTTTCTATTGCGGTAGTTTTACCAAGTCCGGCATCACCGAATATTACGCCAAGTTCACTTTTGTAATGACAATTTCTGGCTGTTCCAAATATTGTGGTAGCAATTGAAGTTTCAACAAACTTTATGCTATTATTTGATATAGAATTTTTATTCTTTTCACGATTAATGAAGCTCTCCACAGCTTCATTAATTTTTTGGTTGTCGCCTTTGTAATTGTCTTTTAACCAACGACTAAGCCTGGGTACGCCTATACCTGTTGATCTGCTGACACAAGTAAGGGTAATGCCGGTCTTTTCTATAAAATCTTTTAAGTTTTGCCGTGTTTCCACTTTTTTTAAATTCCTCCTTTCACTTTAATTTGCGTGCTTTTTTACTTTTTCACTAATGCTTTTTTGTGCTTCAGTCAAGAAAAATACAGGTTCTTCCGGTTTTTTACAGGTAAGTTGCGTAATATCGAAAGTACCTTTTTTTTCCAGCTTTTCAGCTTCTTTAATGACCTTTGACATTTTAGAATTAGATACTTTTGTAACTTTCGGCCTGGATTCCTTTATTTCACCTGAAAGCAATTTTGCAGCTGCCTTTTGGTTTTCAAGCATTTCAGAAATATTATCTTTTTCAGATGGTTTCAAGCTCTTATTGTATTTAATATCCGCTCTATCTCTTGATATTGCTTTAACAAGGCTTTGTTTTTCTTTATCGTTTTTAGCTAAAAAGTCGACTTTTTCAACCATTTCAGCTTTACCCATAAACTCATCTGTTTTTGCATTAAATATCCAGCCTTCTAACGGATTATCAATATCCCTTCTAAGGTATACCTTCCTGCCTTTTTCAGCAGACATCCAATCTGCCCAATAATTTACATTTAATTTTGAATCTTTAACCCCATTTTTACTAATAGTTACATCGTTAGAGGTTCTCATACAGAATAATTTAAGTTCATCCCTTGAAATATGTTTTTTCTCTGTATAATCTTCCGCCCATAGTTGATTAGGGCTTTTACCCTGTAGGGCTTTGCTTTGCGACGGCATATTGTTATAAACATTCTCTATATAATCATTTAAAGCAAATTTAAAAACTTCAAAATCATATATTTTGCCTTTTTTGATTTCATCTTTAAGTTTCTCAGGTCTTTTTGTAATGTTTCCGCCACTATAGCCTATAAGGTGGGCTTCTAGTCCAGTAATTATGTCTTTAAAAATTCTTTCTATTGGCTTTGTCTGCGCCCTATACGGTAAAGCAAAGTGAACCATAACACCGATAAGACTAAGCATTGATCTTGTTGTAGTTTCATCTACATTTACTTTATGACTAGTTCTTCTGCCAGCAAAATCTTTGCAGCGGTAATCTTTTCCGTTATCAATCAATATTGCTTCTGGTAGTCCATGCTTTAAAACCGCCTGATAAAAACTTTGGAAAATATGATCACTATTTGGTGGTTCAGGGTGAAGAAAACACGATAAAATTTTTCTTGTCTTTGCATCAGACCATACAGTCTTCCAAGCACGAACAGGTTTACCATTATACATAACAATTATGTCAGTCTGCCTGTGGTCTGATACCCATAATTGCCCTGCTTTTAATTTTGAATAATCACGATCAACGTAATTTCCATACTTGCGGTTCCATTTTGATTGACCATTCCTAAAGAAATATTGCGTTGCAATTGATATTTCATTATTAAGTCTTCTTTTAAAACTTTCAGGACTTGGAAAATTATTAGTATCCAGGTCTGGATTCTTTTTTTTAGCCTTTCCTAAAACAATAAGCCAGCAAGAAAATACAGATGGAGAACTTTCATTAAGGTAATATGCTTTGAAACTTTCAAACCATTCATACTCTACTGATGACTTCCCTTTATTTTTGCCGTAGTTATATAAATAAGCAGCATATCCATATTGATCCAATTCATTATAAAGGCTATAAACACTCCTGGCTGTATTAATTTGTAAATCCTTGGAAACTATACAATTCCACTCTTGTAAGGCTTTTTCAATATTTTTTAAGCCTTTTAGTTTTCCATACCTATCAACAAAAGGTTTATATTTATCCAGTTTTTTTCTGTTGAAACGTGTAGATTTATGAATTAAATCCAGCCCTATTTTCCTTTCTTCCTCAAAAGAAAAAGACGCAGGGGAAGGCGAGATTTTCCCCTGCGAAATAATGGAGGATTCCCTTATGGGATCGGGGCTTTGTTCTGGTATAAACTTCTTTGACTGATCTTGTTTAAATCTGTAGAAAGTAAACTTTGTTAACTCTTCCTCTGACAGCGAGGCTTTCAAGTCTATTAAGTACTGCCACCCACCATTACAAGGTTGCTTATAGGTTTTATATTTTTTGTTTTGGCAGAGTCTATATACCGTTCTTTCTGATTTGCCTATAAATTCAGCAAATTCTTTGACGGCAGCGAAATTATTATTTATATTAAGAGTATTCAGAGTTATCTTTTTCATAATTTAAAATACTTTTTAAAGTTTGATTCCTAAATTTTTCTTTACCCAGGCATCAAAGCGTTTACTTTTGTTATAGCCATACATAAAGTGTGTAACCGCACCATTTGTGATATTTAAAGAAATTGCAATATCTTGCATACTTAAGCCCTTTTTTCTAAGAGCATTAAATATTAAAAGGTATCTATCAAGGTCTTTTACAAGAGCTTTCATTTCATCTCCTTTTTTGATAGTATTTACAATGATAAAAAAATTTAGTAACTTTTTATTTTAACTTAAAGTATTTTTTCGTTATTGTCAACTAATTTTTTATTTATGTTACTAATTATTTAGCAAAAATATTATGGATGCCGTTGAAAGATTAAAAGAAATACGACAAGAATTTAACTTATCTCAAGCTAAGTTTGCACAAGAGCTTAACTTGAACACTAGTGTTATAAATAGTATTGAATTAAATCGTGGTAGAGTTACTCCAGAAATAGCAAAAAAAATCGAAGAAAGGTTTAACGTAAATTTGCGTTGGATTCTTTTTGGAGAAGGTGAAAAGTTTATATCCAAAACAGTTGTAAATATTAGTGAAGAAGATATAAAACTTACTTTTTTTGAACCAAGGGCAATAAATATAGAAGGTTATTTAAAGGAAAATAAAGATTATAAAGATTACCTTATATTTAAAAAAAGATATATAAAGCATGTCTTAAATGCTGATCCTGATAACGTTTCTTTAATGATAGCAATGACTATAAGTTTTGATAATCGTGAAAAATATATTAATCACGGCGATTTAATTATGTATGATAAATCACAAAATGAAGCTTATGAAGAAGGAATTTATGTTGTAAGGTTTACGTCAGATTTTGTTATAGCTCAGATAAAACAGATTGATAACAAAATAAAATTAATTTACAAGGAATCCCCTAATCCTGACCATCCTTCTTACACACATTCTTTGGAAGACCCATTAGAGGTTGAAATACAAGGCAAAGTTGTTTGGGTAGGTAAAAAATTTCCCCCTTTATCTTTTTAATTTCCGAAAATCAGAAATTTTAATACAAATTTTGGCAGACCTTTAAAAACAAAATTTAATTTATAAATATAAGTTATATTTAATAAAATCAATGGTTTGCCAATTTAAAAAAATGGCAGACCTTTTGGCAAACCTTTTTGAGAAATAATTTAAAATCAATTTGGCAATAAGTTTATTAAACAAACAACCTAGCCAATATATTTGTATATTAATAGACAGGCAGGCTATTTTCGTTTATTGAATAGAGAAAAAGCCTGAAAATTCAAAAAGTATATTTTTATTACCGCCCATTAAAAGCCTTATAAGTAGTATTTAAACTGTTTTTAAAATAAATTTTCAAGGAAATTCACGGTAATTATATGTTAGAAAACCGGTAATTTCGGTAGTTTTTGAAAAACCTTTTTTAGAATTTTCAATCCGCTCAAGTCCGCACCAAAAAAGGAAAGCCCTGACTTCCTAAACAATCACTCTTTTGAAAAACTACCTAATAAAATATATTTGTTCCCTCTGTTTCTATATTACTCACAGGAATTGGAAAAAAATATTTTTTTAGAAATCAGCCTCTATTATAGACGTGCTAAAGGATAGAGGCGGTTTGCGAAAAAATTCTTGTTTCCAATTCCTTTCCAATTTTTTTCCGTTTTTTCCAATTTGTCTCAAATTGAAAAAACAGCCTCAATCTCGCACAGGTTATAGATTTATGCCAGCTTCCCAAAATCTAAAATTGGAAAAAAACATATAAAACCTATAGCCTACTGCACAGATATAACCTATTTGCATTATAAAAACAAACGAACCCCCAAAACCCTTGCCAATAAAAAATGGGCCTGGCTGGATTCGAACCAGCGACCAACGGATTATGAGTCCGCTGCGCTACCGCTGCGCCACAAGCCCAAATTATCTTTTTGGTATACTTAATATACTATCATCAATACTTACGGTCAAGGTATCTTATGCAAAACATAAAACTGGATAAAGCCGGTGAAATAGCCAAAATTACTCTCTCTAAACCACCTCTTAACATATTCGGTACAGAAGATCTCAGGCTGTTACCGGAAATTTTTGATGAAATCAGTTATGAACCCGGAATTAAAGCAATAACTATAGAATCAGACCAAAAAGTTTTTTCTGCGGGAGTTGATATTGCTGAGCATTCAAAGAACAACATGAAACTTATGTTAAAAGCTTTTCATAAAGTTTTCTTTAAGATGCTGGAATTGGAAATTCCTACGATAAGCCTTGTAAAGTCAAGCTGTATTGGCGGAGGCTGTGAGCTTGCCCTGTTCAGTGACTTTGTACTGGCTTCGCAAAAAGCATATTTTTCCCAGCCGGAAATTAAAATTGGTTGTTTTCCATCTGTTTCGCTGGTTTATTTTCCTTATATAACAGGCCACAAAAAGGCTTTGGAAATGATTTTAACCGGAAACAAAATCCTTGCGGAAGAAGCTCTGGGCTGTGGATTGATTAATCAGGTATTTCCCGAAGAAAATTTTGATGCTAAAGCTCAAGAATTTATAGACTCAATAATTTTTAACAGTCCCAGCGTTTTGAAAACAACCTTAAATACATACAAAAAACTACATTACCCTGAAATAAGGAAAAAACTGGCCTGTTCAGAAAAAGCTTATTTTGAAGAACTTATTCATCTGGAAGATGCAGGGGAAGGGATAAGGAGTTTTCTGGAAAAACGTCCTCCGGTGTGGGTTGGCAAATAGATATACCTGTTATGGCCATAGTGTTTTATAATTATAAAAATAGGTCTTAATTAAGAAAAACTGATGAGTTTAAAAAGTATATTTAAAGTAGCCGGGTTAATAGGTTTAATCACAGTTTTAAGCAAATTTGCGGGTTTTTTCAGGGATGTGGTAATTGCCGGAGCATATGGCGCCTCCCTTACCAGTGATGCCTATTTTTATGCCTACCAGATACCCGCAATAACCCTGATTATCCTGGGAGGACTGGGCGGGCCGTTTCACACCGTTACCGTATCAGTGTTTTCCAAGCAGGATAGCCAACCAGCCCATCCTTCCCCGGAAATAGAGCAGGCATTAAATTCCTTTCTCAACATAACCGGGATCGGGTTTCTTGCAATCACAGTCCTGATTTTTTTCAACTCCGGGCTGGTAGCGCAACTTATTGCGGCGGGAGGAAGCCCGGAACTTCACCAGATGATCTCCGAGCAGCTGAAAATCATGTCACCTGTGATTCTTGTCGGAGGAATCGTGGGAATTTTATTTGGGATTTCAAACGTTTATGAAAAATTTCTTTTAACTGCCGTTAGCCCAATTATTACCAGTATTGTCATTATTGCGGGGGTACTGCTTGCCGGAGGAAAATACGGCGGAATGGTACTCGCCTGGGCAACACTTATTGGAGCTGTGCTTCAGATGCTCATACAGGTGCCGGCGTATTTACAGGCAGGGTTCAGGTATAAGTTCCAGCTGGCATTTAACGATAAAAACGTGAAAAAAATAGGGGAAATTCTTTTTCCCGCAGCCCTTGGGTGCTCTATAGGCCAGATTAACGTTTATGTAGATATGTTTTTTGCGTCACAGCTGGTGGAGGGGAGCTGGTCGGCAATAGGTTATGCAAATAGGGTTTTCCAGTTTCCCGTTGGGGTACTGATTACAGCAATGATGATCTCGATTTTCCCGGCATTTTCAAGGTTTGTAGGCCAAAAGGACTGGGATAACCTTCGGCATTATTTTCATAAAGGGATAAAATCCCTGTGGTTTATATCATTTCCGGTTTTTGTTTTTATAGCTGTTTTTGCCCGCGAAGCGATTAAAATCCTGTTTGAAAGAGGCAATTTCAATACCACAGATACGCTTATGGTTACCGAAGCGCTGTTTTTCCTGTCGTTTGCCATGGTGTTTTACGTAGGCAGGGATACCCTTACCAGGGTTTTTTATGCGTTTGATGATACTAAAACGCCTTTTTATGTTGCGGCTATATCAATATTTTTTAAGGCTTTATTTAATTTTATACTTATAAAACCTCTGGGAATAGGGGGGATTTGCCTGTCTACCGTAATTGTTTCCGCTATAAACGGGGCTTTACTGGTGTTTTTAGTAAGGAAAAAGATCAACCTGGATTTTAGAAAAATCATGCCGGATTTAGGAAAAATTATCCTGATAACGGCTGTTATAAGCGGTTTTTTGATTTTTTCAAAGATGTTATTTTATGAATTACTTGGAAGTGAAAAACTGTATATGTCGCTAAATATAATCATTAGCTGCTCCCTGGCGTCAATTTTATATTTATTAATGTCACTAATTTTAAAGATAGAAACAGCTGTTGACCTTGTTGATAAATTAAGAGCAAAGTTATCAGGTAAATAACACTATATTTCCAGGGCAACTAAAGTTAAAGAGTATTTTTTACTTTATGTTATAATTTGATTTTAAATATCAAAGTGAGGGAAAAACATAAAATTGCTTAAGCAGGCTGAAAAAAGGTTTGGGACAAAAGTTTTTCCTGACGGGAAAATCAGTTTTAATTTCTGGGCGCCTGATTCATCGGAAGCTAAACTTTGCATAAAGCAGCAAGACGGTTCTTTTATTGAAATACCAATGGAATCAGAAGAAGACGGCTGGTTTTCCATAGATACTGATAAAGCCCGGGTCGGCTCAGAATATAAATTTAAATTACGGGACGGGCTAATGGTTCCCGACCCTGCATCACGCTGCCAGGCTGATGATGTCCACGGCCCAAGCGTTGTTGTTGACCCTGACAGCTTTGATTGGGGCGAAGATATTAACTGGAAAGGCAGGCCCTGGAATGAAACCGTGTTGTATGAAATCCATACCGGCACATTTACCGCCCGGGGAACTTTTAATGCAATAAGAGAAAAGCTTGACTATCTTGTTTCGCTAGGGATTACGGCAATAGAGCTGATGCCTGTGTCGGATTTTCCGGGAAAAAGAAACTGGGGATATGACGGAGTGCTGCATTTTGCCCCTGACAGATCTTATGGAAGCCCTGATGATCTTAAACTGCTGGTAAAAGAAGCTCATAAAAAGGGGTTAATGGTATTTCTTGATGTTGTATACAACCATTTTGGCCCTGATGGTAACTATCTTTACTGTTATGCAAAATCAAAATTCTTTGAACATAAGCATATAACTCCATGGGGAGATGCAATAAACTTTGAAAACAGGTATGTAAGGGACTTTTTTGTCCAGAATGTTATTTACTGGCTGGAAGAATATCATTTTGACGGGCTGAGATTTGATGCCGTGCATGAAATCAAGGATGACTCCCGTGTAAACATACTGGAAGAAATAGCAGAGCGTACAAGAGAGCGGATAAAAGACCGCCATATCCACCTTGTGCTTGAAAATGACAATAATATAGCGGCTTTTCTAACAAGAAAAGAAAATGACCCACGCTATTATGAAGCGCAGTGGAACGATGATTTTCACCACTGCATGCACATTCACCTTACAGGAGAGACCGGCGGGTACTACGGTGACTATACGCCAGGGCTGAGCGGCGGGAAAGACCCTACATACTTCCTTGCCAGGTGCATTGCAGAAGGATTTGCCTATCAGGGAGAAGTGTCCGCATATAGAGGACACACCGTAAGGGGCGAAAAAAGTACATATCTGGATGTTTCCAGCTTTGTAAACTTCATTCAGAACCACGACCAGGTTGGAAACAGGGCTTTTGGCGAAAGAATTGCCGCCCTTGCCCCGAAAGAAGCGTTAAAAGCGGCTGCCTGCCTTTGCCTGGTTTCTCCAAATATCCCCCTTTTGTTTATGGGTGAGGAATGGGGGGCTGAAAACCCGTTTATGTTCTTCTGCAACTTCGGGGAAGACCTTGCTGATTCTGTAAGGGACGGGCGCAGAAGAGAATTTTCCCGCTTCCCGGAATTTGCCGACCCTGCAAACAGGCAAAAAATCCCCGACCCGACCATAGAAGAAACGTTCACGGGCTCAAAACTCGACTGGAATAAGCAGGACACGGACATTCTCGATTTTTACTCAAAAATGCTCAAAACCAGGAATGACATAATAATGCCTATAATACCGCAAATTGAACACTCAAAGAGCGTTTTTAAAATAATAGAAGAGGGGTGCTTCAAGGTAAAATGGTTCACAAAAAGCGGTAAAACTCTTCAGGTTATCGCCAACTTATCCGAAAAAAGCGTTAATTTCAGCATGGATACCAGGGAAAATATTATTGCAAAGTATTCTACGGCCGAAAACCCCGAAAATTTATCGCCCTGGTCTGTTTACTGGTCACTAAAAGGTTAAATAAACAGGATAAAGTCTATAAATGAAAAAATTGGATATAAAAGAAAGGCTTAAAAATCACAGAAATGTGCAGACTCACTTATGGACAGGTGTTTTAATTACAGGAGGAGGAACTTTATCTGTGGCACAATCTCCAGAAACCTTTCTGAATAAGAGTTTATTTCTTATAGGAGTTGTCTTTTTTTTCTTATTCTTATATTTTTATTTAAATAAAAATGAACAAATTTTAAAGCTTACCAAAAAACTGGAGGATTAGATAAAAGATGGGTTTACTTCAAATAATAGGCTTATCAGCCATATTTATTGCTGTTTTATACTTCTTTTACAGAATGCATAAAATGGATAGGCATTATAAAGATTTAAAGTGATATGGAAAGACAAAAAATACTTGAAATACTGGCTGAGCATTACGGCTTAATGCCGGAATATGCTGACAAAGAAGGGAAAACTCAAAAGGCATCATCCAGGGAGTGCCAGGAGTTCCTGAACATTATCGGGATTAATACGGAAAGCACGGATATACTTGCCGAGGAGCTTCAGAAAACCGAATATGAAAAATGGGACAGAATAATCCCCCCCGTGGAAATCATAAAACACGGGGAAGCCCCGGTGTTTACACTTTGCCTTCCTGATTACGAGCTTAATAAGTCTTTTGAATGGGTATTGCAGGAAGAAGCAGGCAGGTTTCATCACGGGGAATTCTACGCGTCCCACCTTAAAATTTCCGAATCCAAAACCATAAACGGAACAACTTTTTATAAAATCGACCTTCAGCTGCCGATTTTGGTGGGAACCGGTTATCATAACCTGAAAATCAGGTCTGAAACCGGCAAGGAAAATTTGATGAAACTCATAATTGTACCTAAAAAATGTTATAAACCTTTTGCCGTGGAGCAAAAGAAAAAAATAAAAGGCATAAAATTCAGCCTTTATAAGGATAACCCCGAATCAGACTACAGGATATCAAACTATACAGACCTGAAAAATGCGGTAATATACGCAAAAGAGCAGGGCTCGGGAATTGTGGGAGTGGACTTCCTGAATCAGTTCCATTTTTATAATAACGAGACCAGCCCGGAAATCCCGTCCAGCCGAATAATGTACAATTCAATGCTTATAGACATTGATGAAGCGATAAACTTTGCGGAAGACAGGGAAATTAAGCTGAAACTCCTTACCGGGGAATTTCAGGAAGAGCTGAAAAAAATCCGGGAAAGCGAAACTATTGACTATAAAGCAATAAATGAATTGAAGTTAAAGGTTTTACGCTTAATTTACAACTCTTTTCGTGAAAATCACATAAATAAGCAGACAGATAAAAGCAGGGATTTTTTCCACTACCTGTCGACAAGGGACGATAACCTCAGAAAACTGGCTCTTTTTGAGGCGATAAAGGAATACCTTGCCGGCGAAAACCCGAAACTGCAAGACTGGCAAGAATGGCCTGAAATGTATCAAAACCCCAACAGCGAAGCTGTGCTGCTTTATGAAAACCAAAACATTGAAACTCTCCAGTTTTATGAATTTATCCAGTGGCTGGCAGATATTCAGCTGAGCATGGCAGGCAGGACTTCATGGGTAAACAAGCTTTCAGTTGGAATTTATTCGCAATGGCCGTTTTTTATAAACACTGACAGCGCAGAAACCTGGCTAAGACAGGAATATTACGCCTTTGGCGCAAAAACCGGGACAATGCAAATAACCGAGGATTATCCGGATTGCCCGCCGCTTCTTCCTTTTAAGTTAAAAGAACAGGGATATAAATACGTTTCAGAAGCCCTGACGCCGGATATGACTCACGCCGGGGCCATCAGGATAAAGAATATACAGGACTTTGAAAAACAGCTCTGGAGCTCAAAACAAAATCCCGATACCTGCTTCTGCGTAAAATATCCTGCAGAAGAGCTGATAGGTATACTTGCGCTTGAAAGTCACAGGAATAAATGCCTCGTAATTCTTGATGAAACAGCGGGGATTTCTCCTTCAACAGGGGAAATCCTTAAAGATTACGGATTTTTGCATGAACCTGAGTTTGACATAGAAGAAATAACCGGGGATAAAGCGCCCGCGTTTTTTGAGTCCATAAACCTTATCCAGAAACAAAAAGACGAAGACGTGGAATACGGAAAAAGAATAGAACTTGACAGGACTCCACTTTCAGTATACAGACTGCAATTTAACAAGGATTTCACGTTTAAAGACGCCCGGGAGATAGTCTCTTACCTGAAAGACCTTGGAATTTCACACTGTTACGCGTCTCCGCTTTTACGTGCAAGGGAAGGCAGCATTCATGGTTATGATATAATCAATCATTCTGAGTTAAACCCTGAAATAGGAAGTCTTAACGACTTTCATGAATTCGTAAACACTCTTCACCACTATGATATGGGACTTATTATAGACATTGTGCCAAACCATATGGGTGTAGGAAAAGAAAACCGCTGGTGGATGGATGTTTTGGAAAACGGACAGGCGTCTGTTTACGCCCCATTTTTTGATATAGACTGGAAACCCCTGAAAAAAGAGCTGGAAGGTAAAGTCCTTGTCCCGGTTTTAGGGAATCATTACGGTAATATCCTTCAAAGCGGGCAGCTTAAGTTTCATTTTGTGCGGGAAACAGGTAAATTAAAGATTAATTACTGGGAACATGACTTTCCTATCAATCCTTCCTCTTATCCTATCTTTCTCGAGCACAGGCTTGAGGTACTGGAATCAAGGCTGGGAAGCAACAGCCCCGATTTTCTGGAATACCTGAGCATAATAACCGAATTTAAGAAGATTCCCAAAATTAACGAGACTTCCTCGGAGAAGATTGCCGAGAGAAACAGGGAAAAAGACATCGCTTCAAAAAGATTATCAACGCTGTGCAACCATAATTCGGTAATTGAAGGTTTTATCCAGGAAAATATCATTGATTTCGAGGGAAGGCCCGATGACCCGGTATCCTGCAACAGGATTCACAACCTCCTTGAGGAGCAGGCCTATCGTCTTGCTTACTGGCGCGTGTCTACAGACATAATTAATTACAGAAGGTTTTTTGATATTAATGACCTTATATGTCTTAAAGCTGAAAACCCTCTTGTATTCACAAGTACGCACTCATTAATCCTGGACTTGATAGAACAGGAAAGAATTGACGGTCTCAGGATCGACCACCCCGACGGACTGCTTGACCCGGCAGAATATTTCAAAAAACTGCAGGTCGAAGCCGGAAAAAGGCTTGGAGTCAAGTATGACGCTTCAGAAGAAGGGCCGCTGGGTTCAGACAAGTTGCCGATTTATGTTGCGGCTGAAAAAATACTCGCCCCATTTGAAAAACTTCCGGAAAACTGGGCAGTAAGCGGGACTGTCGGGTATGAATTCCTTAACCGGGCGTGTAATTTATTTGTGGACGAGAGAAATTCTAAAAAACTCTCCCGGATTTACCAGCGGTTCATAGGTAAAATCGAAAACTTTAGCGAACTTATAATTGAAAGCAAAAAACTTATAATGAAAACTTCCTTAACCGGTGAGCTGAGCACGCTTTCAAATTATCTCAACAGGATTTCAGAAAAATATTACAGCACGAGGGATTATACCTTAAATAGTCTCAGGGACGCTCTTACAGAAATTATAGCCTGTTTCCCGGTATACAGAACTTATATTTCATCGGAAAATCATCCCGGAAAAGCTCTTCATTACATAAAATGGGCTATAGGACTGGCCAAAAAACGTACAATGTATACTGATCCCTCTATTTTTGACTTCATAGAAAGCGTACTTCTGGCTGAAATGGAAGAAGACAAGGATTCCCCGGCATACCGCGATATTCTTAATTTTGCAATGAAATTCCAGCAATATACACCTCCCCTGATGGCAAAAGGTCTGGAAGATACAAGCTTTTACAGGTTTAACAAGCTGATTGCATTAAATGAAGTCGGAGGAGAACCCTCACACTTCGGTATTTCCGTTAGCGAGTTCCATAACGACAACATAAAAAGGCTTGAAATAACTCCCGATGGGTTTCTTACGACTTCCACACACGATACCAAACGCTCGGAAGATGTACGTATGAGGATATGCGCTCTTTCAGAGACTCCTGAAGAGTGGGCAGTCAAGGTAAACAAGTTTTCAAGGCTTAATAAATCCAGAAAACCAAAAATAGAAAACATGCTGACTCCTGACAGAAATGATGAATACCTGTTCTATCAAACGCTTATTGGAATCTGGCCCTATTATACCCCTGATGAAGATGAAAAAGGCGAGCTTGTTCAAAGACTTGAAAATTATATGATAAAAGCCCTGCGTGAGGCCAAGGTACACACCAGCTGGGTCAATATAAACCAGCAGTATGAGCAGGCAACCTGTGAGTTTATCAGGAAAGTCCTGTCAGCGCCGGAGAATCATCCTTTCTGGAGGGAATTCCTGGTATTTCAGAAGAAAATCGCAAGAGTCGGGTTTTTAAACTCGTTATTTCAGAGCGTTATTAAACTTACCAGCCCGGGAGTTCCCGATATTTACCAGGGAAGCGAGCTTTATAAGTTTGCGCTTGTTGATCCCGACAATAGAAGACCTGTCAATTATGAAAGATCAAGGCAAAAACTTGAGGAAATAAAGCAGCTTGCAAATCCGGAAATTGAAGAGGCGGATTTCCAGGAAGCCTTACTGCCAATGGAATCAGGGAAAATGAAAATGTTTCTTACCTCTTCAATATTAAATTTCAGGCAAAAGCATCCTGATATATTCAGGAAAGGCAGCTACATTCCTCTGGAAACAAAAGGAATGAAAGAAAAAAACGTGATCGCCTTTGCAAGACAGTATGAAAAAGAAGCAATA
Source organism: Candidatus Gastranaerophilales bacterium (assembly GCA_028281965.1). Taxonomy (GTDB): domain Bacteria; phylum Cyanobacteriota; class Vampirovibrionia; order Gastranaerophilales; family UBA9971; genus JANQEB01. The sequence goes on along the minus strand of JANQIY010000228.1, from coordinate 771 downwards.
ATAGTAATCGTTCCCAGACTGGTTTATGACATGGTTTCAGAAGAAACGCCGCTTCCTGTTGGGGAAAATCTCTGGCATGACACAAAGGTTATTCTGCCGGATAATTATTCTAACTGTATATGGAAAAACATTTTAACAAACCGGGAATTCGAGAGTGCAAATTCATGCCTTTATGCGGGAAAAGTCCTAAACACCTTGCCGGTTGCAGTTCTTTACAGAAAGTGGGATTGATACCAGGTTTGCACCTAACGGTTAATAGAGCGTAAGAATTTTTTATTTAACTCGTGATTCAGGTTAATTAACCCTAATGACGGGTTAAGAATTTTTCAAAAATCCCCCACCATGAATGAGACCGGGCTCAGACTCCCGTTCCCCACCAGGCACGTGGACCGCGGCGGAAACGTGGCTCTCATGGCCCCGGAGGTGGCCTCTGCAGTCCCTGGCATCTTTGGTAGCATCGACTACACCAAGGCGGACGTGTGGGCTGTGGGCGCCGTCGCTTACGAGCTCTTTGGTGCCCCCAACCCCTTCTACGGCGAGTCCCATCTCGACAGCGCCGCCTTCTCTTGGCCCGACGACCTTCCGGCACTCCCAGCGCACATCCCCGTCCCTGTGGCCGCCCTGGTCTTGGCTCTTTTGCACCCGCGGCCCTCCTCGCGGCCCTCGGCCGAGTTTGCCGCCACCATTTGCCAACTGCTGCTGTGGGCCCCCGCCTCCTGGTTTGACGAAAGCCAATCCCCTGCACTCCCGTCGGCCCAGGACGCTCTCCAG
>JANQIY010000194.1 GCA_028281965.1 Candidatus Gastranaerophilales bacterium | reverse complement strand
TTTTAAAGCTCATTCATGCCAAAAAATTATAGAGAATCGAAAAGAGGCGCGAAGCAGGCGGCGCTGTCCGCATTTCGCGGCGGAGCCTCTTTTCCACCTTTTTCAGGGCTTTTCTAAATCAGTTGCATGATATTTTATAAAATTGTATTTGATATAATTAACTATAACGTGTCTTTTTGACTTTTTGTGAATAATCTTGTTTAGCTTGGAATTAATAAATGGGGAAATCAATATGTTTGAAAAAAATATAGCGGCCCTAAGGGAAAAAAACCCTGCACTTGCTGAAAAGCTGGAAAAAATCGATGTGGACGCGATCCAGGGAATTACCGTCGCAGAGGCGGAAAATGAGGATTTGATTATAGGTTATAAGGATTTTGCGCTCCACAGTACGGTTGATCCTGTAAGAGAAGCAAGAGCTATCTGGAACAGGACAATACAGAGTGAGTTAAAGAAAAACGATATACAAATAGTATTTGGACTTGGGCTTGGTTATTTATTTAAAAGGGCTTATTTAAGCGCAAATTCAAGAATTTACCTGATTGAGCCTTTTGTGGAACTATTGAGATTTGTGCTCCAGCACGTGGATTTATCAACTGAATTATCTGATGAAAAAGTTTATATAACGGATAATATTTCGGATATTACCGAAAAACTAAGAGAACACTACTTACAGGGTGATAAGGCAGAGTTTCTTTTCCTGCCTGCGTATGCGCAAATTGCAAAAGAGACGCTTGAAGAACTTTCAGAAAGGGTAGTGAAAATAATTGAGGAAAAATCGTCTGACATAAATACCATTTTCCAGTTTGCACAGTTGTGGACCGGAAACTTAATAAGAAATATGCCTCATTTCTTTAACTCATTGACTCTTGGGTTTTTAAAGGACAAATTTGCGAATAAGACCGTCCTTATAGTTGCGGCAGGGCCCAGTTTAATTGAAGATATTGATAAAATAAAGCAAAATAGGGATAAATTTGCCGTAATAGCCGCCGGAAAGGCGTTTAAAATGCTTGTGAAAAATGATATTATTCCGGATTTTGTAACTTTCGCTGACGCTTCGAGAGCAAACTGGCAGATACAGGGCGTGGAAGCTGCGCTGGAAAAAACAAACATAATAGTAACTTCAAGGGCTGATACCAATGCTGTTTCAATAAATTCAAAAAATAAAATAATTTACCTGACTGAGACAAACCCTTTTTCAAGTCTATTCAGAAAGCACTCAGGCCTTGAACCCGGCATTTACGCTTCCGCAAGCAGTGTATCAATTATAAATTACTTTATAGCCAGGGAGCTTGGATTTAATAATATAATTTTTTCAGGACTCGACCTTGCTTTTCCCGGCAATAAGATTTACGCAAGCGGTGAGGGACTGGAAACAACATCAAACGGATTTATACTCATAAAAAATATTACTATGGGAAGAGTACTAAAATACGTAAAGGATAGAAACGGCAATGATATTGCTACAAGAGATGATTACCTGATATTTATCAGGCAGTTCGAGGAAATTTTCGAAGAGGAAATGAGCCTCTGCAGGGTAATTAATACATCTGTTAACGGTGCACTTATAAAGGGCATGGAATACGCTGAATTTGATAAAGCCATAGAAAACCTGCAGCCCAATAACCTTGATATAGGTGAAATTCTTTTAAACACGCTTAATCAAACAAAAAACACCTGGAATAGTTGTATAGAAAAGGTTTTTGAGGAATTATACTCTTATAAGTCCGAGTTAACTGATATTATGGAAAAAGCGGAAAAAATTGACGGCAAAGTGTTAAAAATACTTGAAGATTTTGACGGTGAAATCTCCGATAACAACAAATTGCAGGAACTTACAAACCAACTGAGCGGACTTAGAAAAAATGTAATGAACAACATAATTCTTTCAAATTCACTTCAGGGAGAATTATGGAATTACGCAAAAAATTACAACACAGAAAATATGTTTAACAAGGAAGTGATCATACAAAACCTAGGAATTGAAAAAAAATTACTTATGAAGGTCTTAAACCATTCCCAAAGCGCGCTTAATTACCTGGAAACGGCTTTGGAAAACATGGAAGAAAAGAAATCATTGTTAAAATCGGCACATAAGTAATAAATTCAATTAAGGGTATTGGTCACATCGTGACTGGCGTCCGCTGTCATTGCTGTACAGGTTACATAATCCGCTGACAGTCGATATAAATAAAGGAATTTTTATCAATTACATCATTGGTTTTAGCTAACCGGTAATTCAGGTTAGGCAATAAATACAATGCAAAATAATATCATTAGATGCCTGTATATTATCTATATATGTAAGTTTTAGAATTTTAAACATGCAAAAGCAGAATAGGCCATGAATTCAGGGTTTTGAATCATGATAAGCCATGATATAACTG
>JANQIY010000159.1 GCA_028281965.1 Candidatus Gastranaerophilales bacterium | reverse complement strand
GTATGCAACATTTGCCAAAACCCACCCTGAATGAGCTACTGCGTTAGCTCCCGCTTCGCAAACAAATATTGCTCAGTCATATCCTGGCTTTTGGCTAATTAGAGATTGAGGTTATTTAGTATTCTTATTAAAAGCTGCTTCTTATATAAGAATTACACTTTTTTCAATGATTTTAAAGTCATTTTTATATTTTCTGATATTTTAATCAAAAGCGGGATTAACAGTAAAGTAATTATTGTTGAAAATATGACGCCGTAAGCAATTGAAACAGCTGCAGGAATTAAATATTGTGCTTGTTCTGATTTTTCCATCATCAAAGGCATTAACCCGGCAGAAGTTGTTACCGTAGTTAAGAATATAGCCCTGAAGCGACCTATTCCGGCTTGTTTCAAGGCATCTTCAAATTCAAGCCCTTCTTCCCGTAATTGATTAAACCGGGTAAGCATGACAAGACTGGCGTTTACTACCACGCCCATTACAGCTAGAATCCCAAAAAATGAAATAAAACTAACGGGGTATCCCATAATCCAGTGTCCCAAAATAGCACCAACAATAGAAAACGGAATTGCCGCCATGATAATCAAAGGCTGGAAATAAGACTTCAAAGGCACGGCAAGTAATGAATAAATAAGAACAATTATCATCAAAAATGCCGTTAATAATTCCATATTCACTTCTTCCATTTCTTCAAGGTCTCCAGCCGGCGCAATTTTTACATCAGGATATTTTGATTGCAAATCCTTTGCTATGCCTTGCTCGATAAACTCAAAGACTTCCGCCTGGCTAATCAGTTTTTTATCAATGGAAGCTTTTACCTGCACCGTTCTTTTTCCGTTTCTTCTGATAATTTCAACCGGGGTAATCTCTGTTCTTACCTCTGCAACAGAAGTTAACGGCAGCCACTTCCCGTCTGCATTCTGAATTCTTGATGAAAGCAGGTCATTTATATATTTTTTCTTGTTTTTTTGATATTTTACAAAGACTTTTACTTCTTCGCCGTCTCTTTGTATCTTGTAAACCTCCAGCCCGCCGTATGCATTTCCGATTTGTTCCGCTAAATCCGCGACGCTAACCCCCAGATGCTGCGCTTCTTCCTTTAAATGCAGGTTAATTTGAGGCTTTCCGCTATTTAAATCAGTGTTAATATCATTAACGCCGCTTTGTTGTTTTAATGCTTCAACAACCTCCAGTGTAGCGTTTTTTAAAGCATAATCGTACGCAGAACTGACTTCAATGATAAATCCGCCTGTCCAGTCCTCTACCACCTGATAAGTAAGTTTTTCTGCCCCCTCAAGCTTGCCGACCCTATCTCTCCACTTTTCAACGAGAAGCATTGTATCGACTTTTTTAGTCTCCTGGGGTTGAATTTCCGCATAGACTTTTGCTGTTGATAAGTCTATCAGGTTTGTGGTTATATACTTAATCGGCGGCTCTATGTTACCTAATTTTTTGATGAATTCCCTGTTTAATTCATTAGCTTCCCGCTCAATTTTTTCAAGATTATCAATAGTTAAACTAATAGGCATGGAACTGTTCATTTTCAGGCTGACCGTTATAACCTGCCCGGGAACGTCAGGAAAGAAGACCGTTCTGACAATTCCTTTTTCAAGCAGTCCAATGCCTATCAGGGCAATTGTTATAATTATCAATAAAGAAGAATAGGTATGCCTTAAAGCTTTTTCAAGCAAGGGTTGATAGATTTTTTTATTTAAAAACTGTAAAAATGCCATAGCTTTTGCTTGCAGTGCCGAGTATATTTTTCCAAAAAAAGTTTTTGGACTCTTTATCTCAACAGAAACATTTGCCAGATGGCAGGGCAGAATAAATTTACTTTCAAAAAGGGAGAAAAAAAGCGCTGCTATTACTACAACAGAAAAACTGACCATAATTTTTCCAATTTCACTGGTCATTAACGTTAGCGGGAAAAATGCCCCAATAGTTGTAAAAGCGCCAAAAATAGTAGCCTTTGCAACCCTCTCCACACCCAGGACAGTTGCTTGAACAGCATCTTTATCCGGTGATTTCAGTTTTTCTTCATAAACACTTTCTCCAACAACAACAGCATCATCAACCAAAATCCCTAAAACTACTATAAAACCAAAAGTTGTAATATCATTCAGGGAATAATCCAAAAAGCTTGGTCCCATTATCATCCCGGCGCCAAAAACAGCAATCGGGATCCCCATCGCTATCCAAAATGCCAGCTTAAAATTTAAAAACAAAGCAAGCAAAATTAAAACAATAAATAGTCCCTGTATGCCATTTTCTGCAAGCAATTTAAGCCTTTGCTGCATGAAGTCGCTATAACCGCCCCAGGTTTCAATATAGACTCCTTCCGGCATTTCTCCTTTAAGTTCTTCAACTATTTTTTTTGCGTTCTTTGTTGTCTTAAGTATGTGTTCTTTTTGCGCATTGAAAATGGTTATTCCAACGGACGGTTTTCCCTGGAATCTCGCAAAGGATTCAACCTCTTTAAAACCGTCAACTATTTCCGCCACATCTTTCATCAGGATTCTACGTCCATCAGGAAGCGTTTTTACGGGAATGTTCGCATAATCTTCATACCTGAAAGCTTTTTTATCTGCTTTTAGAATTATTTTTCCTGACTTGCTCTTTAAACTGCCTGTGCGGTAGTCAAGAGAATTTTCGTTAATTTTTTCAGTTATATCATCAATTGATAAACCATAATTGGTTAGTTTTTCTTCATCAACTTCCACCCTGATTTCATAAGGTAATTTTGCAAAAGTTTCAAGCCTGGATATCATAGGATCGTTTTCCAGGCGTTCTTTTACTATCCTTGCAGTTTTTTGAAGAGTTTTTAAGTCTTTATCCCCATATACCTGAACGTAAATTGCAGGTATTTTATAAACCTCTTCCCTGAATATAGATGGTCTTTCTGAAAATGCGGGCAAATTATTTATAGCATCAATTCTTGTTTTTATTTCATTTTGAAACCGGTCTATATCAAAATTCTGAAGCCTTTTTGCTTTTACAACAGACAGGTTTTCCGAGGAAAAAGAAGAAATTTTCCTTAATCCGGGCGTTCCCTCCAGGGCTTTTTCAATTCTTCTTGAAACACTCCTGTCAACCAGCTCGGCATTTGCGCCGGGACAAACGGTCTTGATGCTTATAATAGTGGGTGGGGTTGAAGGAACCGTTTCAATTCTGATGCTAAGTATCGTTGTTAAACCTGATACAATTATTAAAAATGCTATTAAATTTGTTGCTACCGGGTTTCTTATAAACCATTCCACTATTTTATGCATTTTAGTTATCTCCTATGACTTTTGGAGTAACTTTCTGCCCGTTTAAAAACGTTATATTTGGAGCTATGGAAATTAAAACGGGAAAGTCTACATTTTGTGGAGGATATATATATATATCACCGCCTTTATAGAAAACAGGTGTGGTTTTATAACTTTGAAGAGTATTTTCCTCTGTTACATACCAGATTTCACCGCTTTCAGTTAAAGCTGATTCTGAAACACGAAGCAAGCCCGGAATTTTTTTACCTGAAAGCATAACTTCCACGAAAGTTCCGGGAAGCAACGGCGGTTTCTGCGAAAATGGGTTTTCTACCTCTAAAAATAGCTCCCTGAGACGGGTTTTTTCATCAATACGCAAGCCCTGGCGAGCAACTACAGCCTTCCAGCTTGCATTTTGCTCCTCGCTGTATAACCTGGCTATCATATTTTTTTTAACATCGGGTAATAAATCCCATTGCCTCGGAGATAAACTTACTTTTACCCGGGCTTTGTCTGCACCGTAAATTTCGGCAACTTCATCACCTTCAAGCAGGCTTTCCCCTTTATTTACTTTTCTTTCAACTATTATTCCCGTATAGGGAGCTTTAATTTCCGTATAATCCAGATCTTTTTGAGCCTGCCTTAAATTTGCGCTGGCGGCTTCTACCATTGTTTCCGCCACTTTAACCTGGGGGCCTCTCAATACCAGGTCAGACAGGGGAGCACAGCCAAGCCCCGAATTTTTCCAATTTTCAATGGCTTCCCTTTGTTTTTGCTGTTCTTTTATTAAATTCACTTCATGTTTGGCTAATTTTTCATAAGCACTTGCCAGGTTGCTTTCATAAAAGCTTTTTTCAAGCATAACAAGGATTTCGTCTTTTTTTACAATATTACCTGCCCTGAATTTCGGGGAAATATAGTCGATATTACCGTTAACCTGGCTTTTTAAGTTTGTTTGCCAGAGAGGTTTTACTTCACCCAGGACAGTTATTAAGGCAGAATAGGCTTCCGGGGACGCATCAACTACCGATACCGGTAAACTTTGCTGTTTTTGTTTTTCAACCTGCTTTTTACTGTCTGAAGCCTTATGGCGAGGAATTGACATAAATAAAACAAGGATCAAAACGCAGGCTATTAACGTTATTACAAATATCCGAAACTTGTTGTTTTTTATTTTTTTCATTAGTCCTATTTTTGTCTCCTGTCTTTCTTTATTTTTCTATTCCTACTCCTAAAGCTATCGCTAAATCGACACGGTTGCCTAATCTTTTTCCCCTGGTTTCGTTAAGTTCCTGCTCAGTATTATTTTGTTCGACAAGGGCGTTTAAATACTCTGAAATACCGCTTATTCCCCGCTTGTAACGTTCCCTGTAATAAGAGCTGTTTTTTTGCAGCTGGCAAAGAGCATCATATAAATTGGCTTCCTTTCTGGTCAATTCTGCCTCTCTTCCGAAAACATTTTCAACTTCCTGCAAAGCCAATAAAATATTTTGATAAAGTTCTGCCAGGCTGGCATCTTTTTCCAGAGCCTTGGCTTTGCTTTCACCCACTAAAGCACCTCCCTGGAAAAGAGGTTGGATTAGAGCTCCGAGGATGTTCCAGGCTAACTCGCCGTTGCTGACGTCAAATAAAGGAAGAACCAGCCAGAGAAGCTGTGTTGCCATGCTAATTTTAGGCAGCCTGGCTTTTTTAGCGGCTTTTGCTAATTTCTTGGATGACTCAACCTTATTTAATGCAGCTTGTATATCCGCTCTGTTTCTCAGGATATCGACTCTGAGCATTTTAGGAAGACAGGTGATTTCCGGTAGTTTTTTGCCTGTTCTTATCTGGGAAACGGGGATTCGTCCGATTAACACCTCAAGGTTCCTTAATTCTGCTGAATGTTGTTCCTTCAGTTGCTCCAGGTCATTTCTGGCAATTTTTGTTCTTTTCCTGGCAGAATTTAACTCGTTTATTTCTTTTAATCCTCGTCTATAATTGCTGAAAGCCAATTTCTCCAGTTTCTCAACAGTATTTACATTGTCTTGAAGGATATCAATATTATTTTTCAGTGCAACTATGTTGATCCAGGTCTGAATTATTCTCGCGGATAAAATATCCCGGGCCTTGAGGTAGTATTGTCTTTGCGCTTCGTAATCAGATTTCGCGGCAGAATGCTCATCTGATAGTTTTCTCCAGACATCAAGCTCCCAGCTGAATTGCAAAAAACCTAACCGGTTGCTGGAGGGATTATTTTCAGCCTCGAACCTGTCTTCTATAAAGCCCGCTCCCAGTTTAGGCAAAAACTTTGACCTTGTCTTTGACAGTCTGTAATATTTTGCTCTCAGCCTCAAGGCGGTAGATTTCAGGGCAGGATTATTTTCGATTCCCTCGATAACCAGTTCTCTCAGGCTGTCGTCATCGATCATATCCAAAAGATTGGCTGTTATGGGAAGTTCTTGAATTTGCTTTTCAATTGCAAGCTCCGGGGGTAAGTTATCATATATTGACTTGCAAGGTTTTGCCATTGCAAAATTATGCAAAGAAATTATTGCTAAAATAATAATTGATATTATTTTTTTTATTTTCCAGCCACTTACCACTTTGTTTTTTTCCTTGCTTGACTACATTGAGACTACGTTTTTAAATTTTGTCTTTATTTTTTTACACTGCAAAATTCACAATCTTTTTTATTACAAACATATAAAGAACACTATTCTGATGGTAGATAGATTTTTTTTATCCTTTTTCCTCCTTTTCAAGACTTTTTAAAATCATTTTACTTAATTCTTCTGATGCTTTTTTTGCAGGGAAGTTTTCCATATCCAAAATCCACTGCAAACAAAGCCCGTCCATTGCACCAAAAATTATTGCGGAGAAAGTATAGGTATCCACTTTCCTGAACTCACCGCTATCAATTCCCTGCTTGATTATTTCCGCTACAAAACCTCTATAATTACTGTATACACTTGAAATGTCCAATTTGTTTTCTGATTTTTTAATTATTCCCTCTGCCCAAAACACAAACAAAATATTTATAAAATCAAACATTTCTGTATAAATACCAAAGGAATATTCTATAAAGATTTTAATTTTTTTTCTTGAACTTTTTGCAAACGCTATTTTTTTAACTAACTTAGAAAAGGTCACTTTTTCAAAATAATTATAAAGTTCAACAAGCAAGTCATCCTTACTTGAAAAATACTCATAAATCATACCTTTGCTGACATTTGCAGCTTTTGCAACATTATCCATAGTTGTATCAGCGTACCCTTTCCGGGCAAAAACTTTTATGGCTGCTTCCAGCAATTCTTCTTTTCTTTTTTCTTTATCAACAATTTTTGGAGACATAATCCCACCTTTATTTATACTGACCAGTCAGTCATTATATTAGCATATATTTTTTAGTTCTTCAAGCGGCTAAAAATTCAGGGTCTTTCAATTCTGGAATTAAAAAAGATATGTCATGCCGTGCTTGACACGGCATCTAGCCAACTTTTACTTATCGCGTATCAGCATTAATTGGCT
>JANQIY010000158.1 GCA_028281965.1 Candidatus Gastranaerophilales bacterium | reverse complement strand
AGCCAATTAATGCTGATACGCGATAAGTAAAAGTTGGCTAGATGCCGTGTCAAGCACGGCATGACATATCTTTTTTAATTCCAGAATTGAAAGACCCTGCAAAACCAGCAAGGACAAAGAAAAATTTTATCATGCTATACTTTTAGCAGTTATAAAAAAGCTGAATTTAAAGAGATTTCAGCAAAACCAAATGTTTTTAAACAAGCTAAAACTAAATAATTTCAGAAATTATGAATCCTGTGAAGTTGCTTTTCCGGGGAATAAAATACTGCTTGTAGGGAAAAACGCCCAGGGAAAGACGAATTTGCTGGAAGCTATGCACTACCTGGCAACGTTGTCATCGTTTAGAGCCGGCAATGACAGCGAACTTATAAAGTGGGGAGAGGAATACTGCCTTATCGAAGCGGATGTTTCTAAATATGGCGTGGATATAGAGTTAAAAATCCTTATAAATCCTCCTAAACAGAAAGTTTTAAAAATTAACGGGTTAAAAAAATCATCTTTTTCAGCATTTTTAGGAAACCTGCTGATAGTAAACTTTTCCGTATCTGACCTTTTGCTGCTGAGGGGGTCGCCTTCAGACCGCAGGAGATGGCTTGATGATGCGATTAGCCAGGTTTATCCCGCCTACAAAGAGAGATTAAATAAATATAACAGGGTAAAAACCCAGAGAAACAACCTTTTAAAAGATTTTAAAGGTAATATTAACTTATCATCAAACCAGGAAAAGCTTTTACAGGTACTTGACGAGCAGCTTTCCGTTGCGGGAAGCAATATAGTCCATTTAAGAAGTAAATACCTCAAAGAGATTCAGCAAAAAGCTTATGAAAAACATAAAAATATATCCCTGAGCGATGAGGAGTTGAAAATAATATATCAATCCGCTACAACAGGTGACTTCAGAGCGGCAGAAGATGCAATCCCAAAGCCGGAAGAGCTTCTTGAGCGTTTCCAGGAAATGTTTAAACAAAAACAAATCGAGGAAATAGCCCGGGGACAGACCGTCATAGGTCCGCACCGGGACGATGTCGGGTTTATGATAAACGGTAAAAATGCCGTAAGCTTCGCCTCCCAGGGACAACAAAGGACTGTCGTGCTTGCGCTAAAGCTCTCAGAAATCGACCTTATCGAGGAAATTGTCCGGGAAAGCCCTGTTTTACTGCTTGATGACGTACTTGCCGAGCTTGACGACCAGAGACAGGAGTTTTTGCTAAAGTCTATAAAGGAAACCACGCAGACAATAATCACAACGACCAGCATATCTGCCTTTAGCGATGAGTATTTAAGGGATAAAAAGATCTATAAAATAGATTCGGGAAGTGTTATTGGAGGATTAATTAATGAAAAGGCTTACTTATAGGGAAACTATACTGATTTTTATCATAGTAGTCCTTGTCTCTATAGGAGGATACTCTTATTATGATGAAAATTTCGCTGATAAGACCGAATATCTGACGATCCTGCACACCAACGACGTTCATGGAAGGCTTGAGCCGATTCATTACGGAAACAACAAAGGCTTGGTAGGAGGAATTGCCCCCAGGGCAACGCTTATAAAAAGAATAGAAGCCTCAAATCCAAATACAGTAACTGTTGATGCCGGGGATTTTGCGCAGGGTAGTTTATATTTCAATATTTTTAGCGGTACGCCTGACATAAAACTTATGCATCTTGCGGGCTATGACATCGCAACGCTGGGAAACCACGAATTTGACAAAGGATTGGGTGTTACAAAACAAATCCTGAAAAACTCAAAATACCCTTTTGTTTGTGCAAATATCCGCTTTACAGAAGATAAAGAGCTTCAGGAAATGGTAAAACCTTATCTTATAAAGGATTATAATGGTCTAAAGGTCGCTTTTGTCGGGCTGATAGCTGAAAATCTCAAAACTCTTGTCAATAAACTTAATGGGGTAGAGGTTTTTGACTCTGTAAAAATAATGCGGGAAATTGTGAAAAAGGTAAACCCCAAAGCAGGTATGATAGTCGTGATTTCGCATATGGGCGTTAATTCCGATAAGCAACTTGCCCGGAGTGTACCTGAAATCGACGTTATAATTGGCGGACATTCCCATACATTAATAAAAAAGCCCCGGTTGTTTAACAAAAATACCGATAAAACCCTGGTAGTACAGGGCGGAGAATTTGGAGTGCATCTGGGTAGGCTTGATATAGCCATAAAAGATAAGGTAATTCAAGGTTATTACTATGATTTAATACCTGTTAACTCTGAAACTCTACCTGACAAAGCGATTCAGAAGGAGTTAAAAATCCTTTCAAAGGAAATCCAAAAATTTAAAACTGAAAAAGTGGGCGAACTGGCTGTCACTATAGGTGAAGAAGGCAAAAATATCCGCTCGGAGTTACTAAAGCAGGGAAGCCTGGTTACAGAGGCAATTAAAAACCGCTTTCCCGAAGTTGACCTTGTTTTGCAAAACTCGGGAGGAGTAAGGCTTAACAGGCAAATTCCGCCGGGGACATTCACCCTTGCTGATGTACTTGAACTTTACCCATTTGAAAATACGGTTATAATCCTTGATCTAAAAGGAGAGGATCTTAAATCTGTCCTGGAAACCAGCTCCAGGTTCTATCCCCGGGAAAATGGAGGTTTTTTGCAAAGCCTGGGGCTTGAATATACGGTTAATACCAATAATCCCCACCAGATACTGTCAAATGACGGTTTAAAAATCTTAAAACCCGGAAACAGGGTCTCCGGGATAAAAATCAACGGTAAACCGCTGGAAAATGAGCGGTATTATAAAATAGCAATCAATGACTACATGTATAACGGCGGAAATGGTTATTCACAGTTTAGGAACGCAAAAAATGCCATTGACACAGGAGTCCTTGTCCAGGATGCGATCGTCGATTTTTTAACGGATAAATCCCCGGTGGCGGTACAAATTAAAGATAAAATTCATTTTAAATAAATTGGGCCGCTAATTAACTCGAGTCGCGAATTAATTTGTAAAATCGAAAATTTTACAACCCACCCCCAACCCCTTGCTTCCCTACATTTTTATAAATTGTTATATAAAATAGGAAGTTTTATATAACAATTTATAAAAATGTAGGGGAGTAAGGGGAAAGGCCTGGTTTAAACATTTGCAAAAGCGGAAACAACCTTAAAACTTAATCAAGGTTTTCCCGCAAACTTCTTTCATCAATTACAGGTGTATTACCCCAGGAAAAAATTATTCCGTTTTTGTTTACCTGGTATTCCTCTTTTATCGTGCCTTTTTCAAAGTCATTCACCAGCAGCTGCACGCCGATTCCCATTGAATTATCTTCCCCGTCTGCCGGGGTGAAAGTGTTTATTTCCACAAGGCAGGCTATTTCTTCGGGGGCTTTTTTCCCGAATCGCTTTTCCAGAACTGTTTCTACGTATTTTTTCCTGCTATTATCCATAATTTCCGATAACTTACTGCCGCATAAAAGGTTTAACCGGAACTTAATACTGCCTGAATTTTTGTTAACAGCGTTCCGAACCCTTTTCTTTGAGTTGCTGATATTTTAACAGGATTTGGAAGCTTTTCAATTAATCTATCATAAAAATTTTCTTCTGTTACAAGATCAATTTTATTTATTACGCTAACAATAGGTTTTTTATAGGAATTAAGCTCGGCAAGGGTATCGTAGACAGTCCCTATGTGTTCCATACATGCCGGGTGTACGGGGTCTATTACATGTAAAATTATATCCGCCTGGCTAACCTCTTCAAGCGTAGCCCTAAACGCCTTAACCAGGGAGGTCGGCAACCTTTGTATAAAACCTACGGTATCCGTAATAAGGATATCAGACATATCAGGAAGTTTTAAATTTCTTGTAGTGGGGTCAAGAGTAGCAAAAAGACGGTTCTCAGCAAGGATGTCAGAGTTTGTAAGGGCGTTTAGAAGGGTAGATTTACCGGCATTTGTATATCCTACAATTGCTGCAACGGGAAGCTGGTTTTTCTGCCGTAATTTTCTCTGATGAGACCTGTGTTTTTTAATTTGCTCAACTTCTTTTTCAAGATTATTTATTCTCTGTCTTATTCTACGCCTGTCAATTTCGAGCTTGGTTTCCCCGGGTCCCCTGGTAGCAATGCCTCCGCTGCGGCCGCCTCCCATTTGCCTGCTGAGCGATAGCCCTGAGCCGACAAGCCTGGGGTAAAGATATTTTAGCTGGGCCAGTTCAACCTGGAGTTTTCCTTCCTTTGTTGCTGCGCGTTGGGCGAAGATATCCAGAATCAGTTCTGTCCTGTCTATTGTCTTCACTCCAAGTATTTCCTCAAGTGTTTTTTGTTGTCTTGAAGATAATTCAGCGTCTATTATCACCAGGTTGGCATTTTTTTCCTGGACAAGCAGGGCCAGCTCCTGTGCCTTGCCAGCCCCAACGTAGGTTGAAGGATCAGGAGAAGCTTTTTTTTGAGTTAATTTCCAAAGAACCTCTGCTCCTGCCGTTAAAGTTAACTGCTCAAGCTCAAATAGGGACTCTTTAGCCTGTATTTCCTCCATTTCAGGAGTTTGCAGGCTTGCCAGAATCGCCCTTTCCTTTTGTTCAAATGTTATTGCCCTGGACTTTGACGCAAAATTATGTTCAATCTCTTCGAGAAATTCAATAAAATCTTCGTTAGCTGCCTGTCTCGGTGTTTTGGTTTCCAGGATGGAAAAGTTATTTGAGAATTCGTCTTTTTCCGGGATCAGGTATGCGATTGAGATGGAGTCCGCAAATTTCACGGTTTCACCCTGTTTTTTACTGAATTTCCCTTGCGGGTCAACGCCTATTGACGCCATAACATCAAACCTGAACTGCTCAAGCGCGGATGTATCAGCCTTGCTTAGGCCTGAACCGCCCGAAGGGTGAGTATGTATGCACCTTAACCCGCAAAGACGGGCCATGCCTTCCCTGACGTTTTTAAACCTCTCTAATTTTAAGCTGTCGGCATCTCCGATATTTACGCTGATAACCTGGCCTTTGCGGTTAATGATAATCGCTATTTCACGGTTAATTTCATGGCTAAGCTCTGCAATTGCCTCTGCCAGTTCCGGAGAAATTACCTGCCGGGGTGAGACTTTTTTTCTGTATATTTTTTCAAGTTTTGAAATAAAACTTTTTTTTAAACCTTTTAAATCGCCGTAAATTTTTATGTTAGTTATCCTCCAGAGGGTTTCAGCAATATTTTACCACTTTAAAAAATTATTTTTTCAACATCCTGTTAAAAACTCGAGTTGCTAATTGCATGTATGCAACATTTACCAAAACCCACCCATGAATGAGCTAATGCGTTAGCTCCCGCTGTCGCGCACAGCCACCCTATAGGTGGAAAAGAGGCTCCGCTGCGAAATGCGGACAGC
>JANQIY010000157.1 GCA_028281965.1 Candidatus Gastranaerophilales bacterium | reverse complement strand
AGCCAATTAATGCTGATACGCGATAAGTAAAAGTTGGCTAGATGCCGTGTCAAGCACGGCATGACATATCTTTTTTAATTCCAGAATTGAAAGACCCTGGCCTCACAATGATGCCAATGCTATTCATTTCCTTAAAAATGGAACATTATGAAAATACTTTTGAGACCGACTCTAAATAACTAAAGCTTGAAATTCTTTCAGGTTGGAAGTTTACATAAATTTATTTTTTTAAAAAATAATATCGTATTATACTTAATATTTAGATAATTTTTTAAAATTGGATTAAACTATTATAAAATCAATTGAAATTGGAGAAGTAAAACTTGATAACTACTAAGGAAGTAGAATATGCGGCAAACCTGGCAAGGCTTGAGTTAAGCGAAGAAGAGAAAGAAAAATATACCGGGCAGTTTTCCAAAATACTTGAACATTTTAATCTTCTGAAAGAGGCAGATACTACAGAAGTAGAGCCTATGGCGCATGTGCTTCCCGTAAAAAACGTTATGCGTGAAGACCAGGCTGAATTGACGCATAACCGCTCAGAAATACTACAAAATGCGCCTCTGGAGGAGGACGGATATTTTAAAGTCCCAAAAATATAGTTATCAGGGGGGTTGGAGTTATAAAAAGGTTTGTGTTAACTTTACTAGGGAGAGGGTAAAAGTAATGTCCAAAAAAATTACCAAGTACATTTTTGTTACAGGCGGAGTTGTAAGCTCTCTAGGCAAGGGAATTGTCGGGGCTTCGCTTGGAAAATTACTGAGGGCAAGAGGATATTCTGTTACCATACAGAAGTTTGACCCGTATATAAACGTTGACCCCGGTACAATGAGCCCGTTTCAACATGGTGAAGTTTTTGTGACGGACGACGGGGCTGAAACTGATCTTGACCTTGGACATTATGAGAGATTTATTAACACAAACCTCGGCAGGGTTAATAACGTTACGGCAGGAAGCGTCTACCTGAACGTGATTACCCGTGAAAGACGGGGTGATTATCTTGGAGGTACAGTCCAGACCATTCCGCATATTACCGACGAGATTAAAAACCGGCTTAAAGAGGCAGCAAAAGACAACCCGGATTTTCTTATAGCGGAAATCGGGGGTACAGTAGGGGATATCGAGGGACTGCCATTTCTGGAGGCTATCAGGCAGTTTAAAATCGACGCCGGTTTTGGAAATGTAATCTTTATTCACGTAACCCTGCTTCCATACCTGAGTACGGCAGGGGAATTAAAGACCAAACCGTCACAGCACAGTGTAAACACGCTCAGAAGCATCGGTATCCAGCCTGATATACTTGTTTGCAGGTCATCAAAACCCATTCCAAAAACTGAAAGGGATAAGCTTGCGCTGTTTACCAACGTCCCCAAAGAAGCTGTAATTGAAAGCAAAGACCTTCAGACAATTTATGAAGTCCCATTGGCCCTTGAAAAGCAAAAACTTGCCCAGCAGGTACTGAAACGGCTTCAGATTGAAGATACCGCCGAGCCCAACCTTGACCAGTGGAAAGAAATTGTCGCAGCTGTTAAAAATCCTGAAAGGACGGTAAAAATTGCAATTGCCGGAAAGTATACCAAACTGTCCGATGCCTATATTTCGGTTGTAGAATCTCTTAAACATGCCGGAGCGGCATTAGGGACAAAAATTGAGATTAAATGGGTGCCATCAGATGAATGTACTGACTTTGAAAAAGCAAAAGAGTATTTATCAGATGTAAAAGGCGTTGTTGTTCCGGGGGGATTCGGAATTAGAGGTATAGAAGGCAAGATAAATATAGTAAGATACTCACGGGAAAACAATATTCCGTTCTTAGGGCTATGCCTTGGACTTCAGTGTGCGGTTATTGAGTTTGCGAGAAATGTGGCAGGAATTGAAGGGGCAAACAGTTCGGAGTTTGAGCCGGAAACCCCAAATCCGGTGGTTGCGCTGATGAATGAGCAGGAAAATGTTGAAGATATGGGCGGTACAATGCGCCTCGGCTCTTATGAGTGCCACCTGCAGTCCAATACAATAGCTAAAAGACAGTATAACGCAGGCGTTATCCATGAAAGACACCGCCACAGATATGAGGTTAATAACAAATACCGTCAGGTATTGCAGGAAAAAGGCCTGGTGTTTTCAGGAATTTCACCGGACTACAGGCTTGTGGAAATTATAGAGCTTCCAGACCACAGTTACTTCCTTGCAAGCCAGTTCCACCCGGAATTCAAATCCCGTCCCGAGAACCCGCACCCGTTGTTTATGGGAATAGTCGAGGCCGCGCAGAACCATTCGGATAAGACAACTGAAATGGCGATTAAATCATCATAAAAAATTTAACCTTTAGATTTGTAATTATTTTTTACAATACATTTGATTCAAGGATTTGTTTAGTGTACAAGTACTTTGTGATTCCATAATTAAATGAAAGGAAGAAACTAAATGATTGTAAACAACAATATGGTAGGACAGGTACATAAAGCTCAAAAACCTGCGTTTAAAAGACTAATTATAACAAGAGCAGTAAGTGAACTAGGGCCAGACTTTAGAAGAGATTTAACGCATGTTTTAAGTACTCCGATGGGTGGCACATCGAGAACAGGAGATGGTATAGTGAAAAAAGCCGAGGAAAAAGGCTTTCATGTTGTAATGAGAAAAATTGGTGGTTCTATAGAACTTAAATTAAGAAAAATCGGAATAACCAATCGTAAAGGTGAAAAAGTAGCAGGCAAAGTGAAGATTGAACACGCTAATAGCTCTCTCTTAGCAAAAGCTTTTAATGATGTTAACTTAAAATTAAAATTATTAAAGGTTTCAGTGTAGTTATAAATGCAGACAAATTCGGAACATCTGCTAAAATTGGCGTATGAAGCCGCTAAAAACGCTTATGCCCCTTATTCAAAGTTTCACGTGGGAGCATGTGTTTTATACTCGGACGGAAGCACCTATACAGGCTGTAATGTAGAAAATTCAAGCTATGGACTGAGTATTTGCGCTGAAAGAAACGCAATATCCTCAGCTGTTGCAAACGGCAAGCATTGCGGGCTGGTCGCTATTGCAATTTACAGTCCCAACGCTGATTTATGTTTTCCATGCGGTGCTTGCAGGCAGTGGTTAGCCGAGTTTTCCAAAGACGCAAAAATTATCGTCCGGGATAAAGAAGGAATTAAGGAATTTTCCATTCAGGAATTGCTGCCCCACTCATTCAGTCTGTAACCTTTCTTGTGCAGTAGAATATTTTTTCCCGGTTTTCAGGATCAGCTTTAAATTCCTCAACAAAACCCATCATAGCTTTTTGAGTTGAGTAAAAAGCTTTCCCGGAAAAAGTTTTTTTGCCTGAACCGCTAATCTTTTTATTAGTGGCAAAAATAACGAACCCGTTTTTGTTTTTTATGTCATTAAAAATAAGGTTTAAAATCAGGAAAAAATTAGTATAATTTTTGTCTATAAGTTTTCTAAAAAGTATAAAATCAAACTTTTTTTCCGGCAGATTTTCAAGAAAGTCGGGCTCAATGTCAAAAATAAAACCAGCAGGCTTAGGGTTAAGTTTTTTATAAAAATCCCTGTGTTTATAAAATTCATCGAATTTAAATTCAGATAAGCTTAAATTTATATTTTTCGACGGGGAGATTTTTTCTTGCATTTCCCGGGGATTTTTTGTGGCTATATGGAGGTTTATGCCTTTATTTACGCAAAATTCACATACATTGCTTATCAGGGACTCGCTATTTGAAAAAAGCAAAAGTCCATTCTTCCCGGAAAACTTTTTTGCCAGTTTCTTTAACCTGATTAATAAATCCCCATCGCTTTTTAAGTTATTTTTAGACCGGATAAATAAATAATCTGTGATTAAACTTGCCAATAAGAACAAAATTATAAATGCCTGAATATAACCTGTTTTCAACTCATTTTTTACAGCGGCTTCTTCAACTGTTTTTTCTTTTGCCGAAGTTAACGGCTCGGGTTTTTGCCGGTTTTTAAGCCCTGAGGCCTTGTCCTTATCTTCCTCGGGAATTTTCTCTTTATCCGCACCGGCAGGTTTTTTCTGTAACCCCTGTTTCTCTGCCGTTTCAACATTTTTCGATTCGGAATAAGGCTTTACCGGGGTATAAACCTCATTTTCCACAGCTAACCCGAACCCGTCTGCCGTAGTTTTGATAAAAACCTTTGTATAGCCAATATTTGGACTTGCAAGAGGAAAATAATCCACGTCAATACCAGAAACCAACCCGTTCAGGCGATCGGCGGAAGCGGGTTTTACAAGTGATTCCCGAGTTTTTGGCAGCAAAAGCAGGTATCCAAGACCTTCTTTTTTTATAGGCGACAGCGCGGATGTATATTTTTTTGCGGTATAAAGCTTTACAATAAGCGTTTTACCGGCAGTATTTTCCAGCTCAACCTTATACAAGACATTACCCTGCTCTTTATCCTGCGCAAATGCTGATAAAGAGAGGAAAAAGAATAATAAAAACAATAAAGCTGTCTTTTGCAAATGTTTTTTATAAAGCATTTTTTAAGACCATTTCCGATTTCTAATAGCTAAATCTAACAGATATATAACTTAATTACAAATAAAACCAACAGGCAATTAAACAACCCGAATAGCTAATTGAATATTTTCGAAATTCCTAACCCGTCATTTTGGTTATTTAACTCGAGTCGTTAATTGCATAGTCATATCCTTGCTTTTGGCTAATTGGTGACTCGAGTTAAATAAAAATTTGCCATTTCCATAAAAATTATTAAAATCACTTGTACTGATTGCGTAAACGTATAAAAACACTCAACAAATACATTATATAGTTGATGCCAACGGGTCTTAAAATCTTTATCCTGAAAAATTAAGAGGGATAAAGTATCTGTAAGGCTCGCAAAAACGCAATCGGGGTGAAGGAAAAAAGTGGTTCCCAGTCTGCAAAATCAAAATCAGGCGGAATATACCGAGAAAATGAATGAACTTACGCTTCATTCCGCTTTTCAATGCTTTAAAACGGAGTTTTGCGAAAGGATGACGCTTGCCTGTAGGGAGTTTTTCAGTACTGAACTGTTTTTTAACCTTACGGAAATTTCTTACGAACCAAGCCGCCTATGGAAGGAGAACGACTATTTTGTAACCCAAATAAGCCTGGGACGTGAGGTTAACCTCGCGCTAAAGCTCTCAGATATCGCTATAAACCTTGTCTTTATAAATTCTCTTGGCAAAAAACAGGATGAATCGGGAGATTTTAAGCTAAAAAATATTACAGAGCTGGAAGCGCAGATAGTTACGGCTTATAATGAGTTCCTCTACAAGCAGGTGAGCGAGCTTTTTCTTACCCCGAAAGAGATTAACAGCGTCATACATACCTTGCAGGATACCAAAACCGTCTATCTAAACTTTTACGTTTATACGCAGGATGAAAAGGAAGCCGGAAGAGTTATTTTGTCCTTTCCAATGTTTGTTTTCAAAAAGATTAACCCTGTAGTCAAGCCGGAAGAATTGTTAAACCTGGATTTTTTCAATAATTCCCGGATAGAAACAGACATACTTATAGGCAAGACCACGGCTTCCCTGGACGACATAAAGAACCTGGAGCCGGAAGACCTGATAATTCTTGATAAAAGCAATATTTACACGATGTTTCTAAGGGAATTTGAGGATGCCAGCCTGAATATGAACCCGGGTTCCGGTTTAATGATTGAATTTGATGACAATGAAAATGGAGATAATGCAGTGATTGAGCAAAAAGCAGGAAACAAAAGCATCTGGGACAGCCTGGAAGTTGAAGTGAACGCCGGTTTTGAAAAAGTCAGGATGAAACTCGGAGACCTCCGTGAAATCACCGAAGGTCTTGTTATTGATGTAGCATCCGTAGCACAAAACAAAGTTTATATCGACGTGGAAGGGCAGAAACTGGCAGCCGGGGAGCTTGTTATAATTGGCGATAAGTACGGAGTCAGGATCACAGAGATTTTTGATGAGGCCAAATCCGCTGAAGTCGAAAAACTTGAAGAGCAGGGCTCAGGACTGTCCGTCCGGGCCGGGGAAAATCCCGAAGAGGATGATGAAGACTTTGAGGATGAGGATACAGAAATTGATGAGGATTTCGAGGAATCTGATTTTGACCTTGATGACGAAGAGGATTAAAAACAGCATAAGGAGGCAGCTATGTCAGGTTATATAACAGGATTTTCAGTTTATACGCTTGCGATGATAGGCGTAATCTTTGTGGCGCTGGTTATTGTCAAAAAATGCCTGACTTTTAGCTCGCATAAAAATAAAAACAACTTTTTAAAAGTGGAAAACTGCCTGAATATTGAGCCAAGAAAAAACCTGTACGTTGTTAAAGCAGGAACAGAAAGGTTTTTAATCGCCTCATCGGGCGAAAATTGCAATTTTATGACAAAACTGGAAAGCGGCGGCAATAACCCGGCGGTTAATGATTATAAAACTAAATATTACCGGGATTATAACTATCCTGAGGATATTCCGGATATTGAAACTTTAAAAAATAAAGCAGGTAGTAACTTTACAGGAATATTTTAATTATGAGCGATATACTTAAAGATTTAAATCCAACATTTCAATTACTAATATTGATGGCGGTAATGACGTTTTTACCGCTGATATTCGTAACGATGACAAGTTTTTTACGTTTTATAATTGTCTTTTCTATTTTAAAAACGGCGCTTGGAACCCAACAGGTCCCGCCGGGAATTGTAATTATAGGGTTATCAATAATCTTGACGCTATATACAATGTCACCTGTGCTTTCAGACATTTACCAGGCAGGATATAAACCCTACCAGGAAACCGGGTCGATAGTAACAGCGCTGCAGGAGGGAGTTAAGCCCCTTAAAATGTTTATGATGAAGCAGACAAGACAACAGGATGTGGCTTTTTTCATAGAAACACTGGGGAAAGAACCTCCTGAAACTCCTGAAGATATAGGCCTGTTTGAGGTAGCGCCGGCGTATATTATGAGCGAGCTGAAAACAGCTTTTGAAATTGGGTTTGTCATATTTATACCGTTTATTGTTATTGACCTGATAGTCGCAAACATCCTCCTGGCGCTGGGGATGTTCATGTTATCACCCACAATCATCTCTCTTCCGTTTAAACTGCTGATCTTTATTGCGGTTGACGGCTGGAGCCTGATTGTAAACGGTCTTGTGCAGAGCTTTAACTAACTCGAATTGCTAAATAATTGAAAGGCTTAATATGACTGACTCAAAATTCCTTAAAATTTATAAAAAAGAGGCGGCGAAGCCCCCGCCCACCTCCAGGGTGGGTTGGGCGAGCATTTTAAGGAATTTTGAAAAAATGTAATTAGCAATTCGAGTTAACTAGAGGAAAAACCATGGATTTACT
>JANQIY010000156.1 GCA_028281965.1 Candidatus Gastranaerophilales bacterium | reverse complement strand
ATATTTGTTTGCGAAGCGGGAGCGTAAAATGGTCCGGCTTTGCCGGTCATTTTAAAGCTCATTCATGCCAAAAAAATTATAGAGAATCGAAAAGAGGCTACGCCTCTTTTCCACCTTTAGGGTGGCTGTGCGCGGCAGCGGGAGCGAACGCAGTAGCTCATTCATGCTGCAGCAGCGGGAGCATAGCCTCATTCATGGGTGGGTTTTGGCAAATATTGCATGTATGCAATTAGAGATTCAGGTTAATTAGCAACTCAAGTTATTAACAATGCTCATGACTAAAGAAAATTCCGGCGGAACCCATGAGTAAATTCCGCAGGTCAATTAATATAAAAAGTTTTTTGTTTTCTAAGGATGTGGGGTTATAGTAAGTATTGTTATTTCGCTTTTATCAGGGCCATAATGCCAAAAGATTCTATATGCTGCGGGTGTTTTGTTTTCAGCATAAGTCTCATATATTTTTTTGCCATATTTTCTAGAATAACTTGTGAATTCGTGGGTGTTTAAACCTGGATGCCTGGAATTTTTTTCAAGATAGGCTAAAGTTTTTACCACTGCTTTGAATCTTTTTTGATGGTTTGGGTTTTTGAGCTCTTTTAACTGCTTTTTAGCTTCAGGGGTAAATATTAACTTAAACATTAATTATCTTCTTCCTCTAAATGCTGCGAAAAACTTCCTAAATATTCTGTTTCCCCTTTTTCTGCCTGCTTTAAACCTCTTTCTAAAGAAGCTAAAGCCTCCGGATTTTTGTATAACCAGGCCTCTCTTGCCGGAATTTCAACTTGTGGCTCTAAAATTATTCTGCCTTCTTCTTCAATAACTTCAAAACCACTAACATTTTCAGCTAATTTACCAAGAGTTATCCTACCTTTGCTATCTGGTCTTAATATTTTCCTATCTTGTATTGCCATGTCTTATCAATCCTATTTTTTATCTATCTTAACTTTAATTTCATTATATCGCATTGTGGGAATAATACAATAGTGGGAAAATAAAAAAATGGGATTGATATTAAATAGTTTGATTCGGTATCATAAACAGGGCGGGTTGGGTGGGCGTTTTAAGGAATTTTTATCAAGCTATAGCTGTTTTTTAGCTAACCCGTCATTGGGGGTAAATATTAAATTTTGTAAATATTTTGTAAGTTATTACATATCTAATAAAGATAACGTTTTTATATATCTAGGAGATATTTATTAAAATTAAAATATTGCTGAAAAATATTTACTCGAGGAGGAAAAATAATTATGCTTAATCTTGTTCAATCTTTATCGGCAGGGACAACTTTAACAGATTTAATTAATAAAAACCAGGGACAAAATTCTGAGATATTAAATGTTTTTAACAACCTGGATAGAAACCAAAATGGAATAATTGAACAGACTGAGCTGGCAGAATTTTTTGCGGAAGCGGGAACTGTACAGCAGAGAAATTCTAATGTTTTGAATTCAACTGAAAGAGCTCAGGCCTCTTCCCAGCAACACTTAACAGAGCTTATTCTTCAATTAATACAGGGAAATAACAACAATAATTCATCAGAAAACGATTTAAATGTTTTATTGGAAATGATTCTGGGGCTTCAGCAAGGACAGCTACCGAATAATGCAGCTAATGCACTGCGTAATATGAATAATTCCGGGGAAAATAAGAATCAAAATCCTTTTGGAAATAACGTATCAACTAACTCTAAAGCGCTTCAGAATTTTGGAGCAGCTTCCGGACTGCCGGGGCTTTCATCTAATAATCAAGAACAATCATTCGGACTTAATAGCCAGCTTTTAGCGAAAGTATTTGGAATCGATCAAGCAGAATTAGATAAATATGATAGTCTTGAAGCGCAAATGATTATAGCAACCATGTTTGGGCTTGAAAATGAGATAACATCCCTGGAAGAACAAAAAAATACTTATAATGAGAAATTTAGCAGCCTTAATGAAGAAAAAACCGGGCTTGAAAATAAGCTTAAGACCGTTAAAAATGAGTTCAAACAGATGGAAACTGATTACAATAACAACTCAGCAAAATTAGACGAGTTATCAGTAAAAATTCCTGAGCTGGAAAATGAAATAACCAATGGTGAAAATGAAATTCCCGCTAAAGAGCAGGAAATAAATACCATTAATGAAACTATAGCAAACCTTGAAAATGAAATCCCTTTAAAAGAAACCGAAATTCAGCAAAAAACAGATGAAGTAGAAAACTTTAAAATACAAAAAACTGAACAGGAAAAAATTGTTGCGGAATCCGAGCAGGAATTAGCGCAAAACCAGGAAGAGCAGGCACAACTAACTGACCAGCATGGCCAGAAAATCTCTGAAGCGGATAACTTAGGTCATCAGGCGGCCGAAGCGGAAAGCAGGGCTCAGAGTTTAAGTTCACAGGCCGCTTCGGTTAAAATTCCCCGTCCTCAATATAAAACTGTAACCGAAAAAGACGAAGAAGGTAACGTTGTTAGCTCTAGACAAGTACAAACAAATGCCGGTGCAATTGCGGCAGCACAGAAAAGAAAAGCTGATCTTAAAAACCAGGCCCAACAGGCTGCAGAAGAAGCAAGAGGATTAAGAGAGCAAGAAACCGCAAAAAGGCAGGAAGCAGAAGCCCTTCAACAGGAAATTGACGCTCTTGCAGCCAGAGAAGGAGAATTAAACACAACGATTCAAAACAGCAATTCGGCATTAACAACTATAAATGAAAGTATAAATACACTTGAGCAGGAAATAAGCACTCTTGAAACGGAACTTCAAGCTGCTCAGGACGAACTTGCCCGGTCACAGGAAGAATTAACCAGGCTTGAGGCAGAAAAGGCTGAACTGGAAGCAAAACTTGAAAAAGACAGACTTGAATTGGAAAAGTTGCAAAATGAAGAAACACAACTTAAAGCGGAAAATGAGCAATTTATAACTGATATGATGAATAAAATTGAAGAATCCACCCAGCTTGAACTGGAACTTTCTCAAGTCAAAGCTGAAGTTGCACCTATTGAGGCCCAGGTTAATGACTTTGAGAGAAGAATACAGGCTATGCGGAATTATATTAAAGGACTTGGAGAAGAAGCCGATCAAATAGAAGAAGAATATAAAAGATCCAGGCAAATGAATCCTTTTGATCTTCTTAACAGCTTTTTAAACCCTAAAAATACAGGCACTAATTATAATAATACGACAAATGGATTTATAAACTCTATAGCAGATATGTTCCTGGGATTGCAGAAAGCAGTATAAATAAAAAAATAAGCTTTCAAATCACAATAATTTAACTCGAGTCGCGAATTAATTTGTAAAATCGAAAATTTTACAACCCACCCCCAACCCCTTATTCCCCTACAATTTAATGCACAATATTTTTGTGACTAAAATTCTAAT
>JANQIY010000182.1 GCA_028281965.1 Candidatus Gastranaerophilales bacterium | reverse complement strand
GTCTATTATGTTTGCCGGATAGATGCCCCCAAAGCACGGGGCAGGCTTCTCAAGTGCGGCATGACACGATGTGTAAGAATTTTTTCCGCTGTCCTTAGTTAATAACTCGAGTTGCTTTAAAAAATTCTTGTAAATAAAAATTAAACTTATATTTAAAACCTTTATGTTTATCAGATAATAAATATGGTAAAGGAATGATTTTTGACTGCAGATGAAGAGATCCCTTAAAGCTATAATACTGGCGGCAGGTAAAGGAACAAGGATGAAGTCCCTGCTTCCCAAGGTTTTGCATGGAATTCTCGGTAAAACTTTAATTGAAAGGGTTATTGATTCGGTTTTTAAGCTGGACAATGTTGATGAATGCATTGTTATAACCGGATATCAAGCACAGGAAGTTGAAAATCATTTAAAGGAAAGGTATTTTGACAAACCCATAACCGCTATTCTTCAGGAACCGCAGCTTGGTACGGGTGATGCTGTTTTTAAAGCCCATAATAACCTGAAAGGTTTTGACGGGACAGTCCTTGTACTTTGCGGTGATACACCGCTTTTAAGCGGGAAAACCCTTTCTGAGTTTGTAAAAACGCATCAAGACTCCGGGTCAGCCCTGACGGTTATGTCCGCTATTTTTGAAGATCCAGGGGATTACGGAAGAATTATCAGGGAAAAAGATGGCGGTGTGATGAAAATCGTCGAAGCTAAAGACGCAAATGAGCAGCAAAAGGCTGTTAAGGAAATAAATGCCGGGGTATATTGCTTGCAATGGCAACAAATAGCCCCTGCGTTTTTTGAAATTACAGCTGACAATGCCCAGGGCGAGTATTATCTTACGGATATTGTTGACTGGTCAGTCCGGAAAGGACTTAAAACCTCGGTATTTACCATTGAAAACAATTATGAGATTTACGGGATCAATTCCAGGCAGCACCTGGCGGAAGCCACAAAAACCCTCAGCAATATTACCATAGAAACCCTGATGGATCAGGGAGTGAGTTTTATTTCTCCGGAAAATACGCTTGTTTCCCCGGAAACCCTTATAGGACAGGACTCTGTGGTTTATCCCGGATGTATTCTTGAGGGGGAAAATTATTTTGGCAAAAACTGTATTTTAGGGCCAAATACCTTTGTTGAAGGAGATGTTAAAGCTGATGATAACGTAAAAATTATTCAGTCAAAGGTTTCTGATTCCTATATAGGAAGCAATTCCACAGTCGGACCTTTTGCCCAGCTTAGAAACCATGCGGAAATTGCCCGGGATGTAAGGATTGGCAACTTTGTAGAGGTAAAAAACTCACAGGTGAACAGCTCTACCAATGTATCACACTTAAGCTATATAGGCGACGCCTACCTTGGAGCAAATGTAAACATAGGCGCAGGAACGATTACCGCCAATTATGACCCTTTAACCAGAATAAAAAACAAAACCCGCATTGAAAACGGCGTAAAAATCGGCTCAAACTGCGTTCTGGTAGCGCCCGTAACAATAGAGCAAAACGCAAACGTAGGAGCAGGCTCTGTGATCACAAAGGATGTCCCGCACTCATCGCTTGCACTTACAAGAGAAAAACAAAAAGTTATAGAAAACTGGGTAGAAAAAAAATTAAACAAACTAAATCAATAAACTCAACACGGTTAATTATAAATCTGATAATATGGAGGTAGCAAAATTGACACTGGAATTAGCGGAAATGGAAAAACAGGAAGTTACAAAATTACCCACGGATATAAAACTTTTCTCCGGGAGGGCACATCACTCGTTAGCAGAGGATATAGCCCGCCACCTGGGTATAAACCTCGGAACTCTTCAGGTTAAAAACTTCAGTGACGGGGAAATTTATGTCCGAATCCAGGAAAGTATCCGTGGAGATGATGTTTTTATAGTACAGTCACTTTGCGATCCGGTAAACAGAAACCTTGTTGAGCTTTTAATTATGCTTGACGCCTTTAAAAGAGCGAGCGCAAAGACAATAACAGCTGTTATTCCTTACTATGCATACGCAAGACAGGATAGAAAAACTTCCGGAAGGGAAGCTATAAGCGCCAAGCTGGTTGCAGACCTTCTGGCAACAGCCGGGGCAACAAGAGTTCTTGCTGTAGACCTTCATACAGGCCAGCTTCAGGGATTTTTCAGTACCCTTGTAGACCATGTGCTGGTTGAGCCTGTTTTAATCAACTATATATTAAATAAAAACTATAACGCAGACGAGCTGGTAGTTGTAAGTCCTGACGCAGGAGGGGTGGAACGGGCAAGAAAAGTCGCAAGACAGCTTAACTGCCCAATTGCGATTGTTGATAAAAGACGCCAGGCGCATAATATGACCGAAGTTGAAAACCTGATCGGGGATGTTGACAATAAAATAGCGATTCTTGTCGATGATATGATTGATACAGCAGGCACTATAACAGAATCAGCCAATCTCCTGAAAAGGGAAGGAGCAAGAGAAGTCTTTGCCTGTGCAGCTCACCCGGTATTCAGCGGGCCGGCGCTGGAAAGACTTGGAAACAGCGTTATTAAGGAAGTTATTGTTACCAATACAATCCCTCTTAAAGAAAATGCTCCTTCCAACATTGTTCAGCTTAATGTAGCGCCGCTTCTGGGAGAAGCAATCAAAATGATACATTACAATAAGTCAGTAACAGACCTTATGGAAAATTACAGGGGATAAACTTCCATTAAGAGCCTATCCAGGAAATAAAAAAATAAACGAACAATGTCATTTACAAGGAAGCCTGTCCTGAACTTGTTTCAGGATGGTAATCTATCTGTATGGGCTGAAAGCCCATAATGTTGACTGGACAGATTGCCACGGCGGCGCGAAGCCCCGCCTCGAATGACAAGTGTTTGCTCGGTTCTGTCTATAAATTATTTCCTGGATAGGCTCTAAGTAAGGAAGAAACAAAAAATTCTTATGTAAAATTTTCAAAAATATTCCTTATTAAATTTTTTCGGTCGAGCGACCGACCGAAGGGAGGGAAGCGA
>JANQIY010000056.1 GCA_028281965.1 Candidatus Gastranaerophilales bacterium | reverse complement strand
AGGGAAGCGAGACCAAAGAAAAAATTGGGTGGGTGGAGGGAGAATGAATTTTTGAAAATTTTAAAAACACTTAAGTTTTTATTGTTTACTCCTTATTATGTTTGCCGGATAGATGCCCCCAAAGCACGGGGCAGGCTTCTCAAGTGCGGCATGACACAATGCGTAAGTTTTTATTCTTTACTCCTTATATGTGTTTTTTAAGTGCTTATGTATGTTTTTCCATTTTTTTCTTTCAATTTGCGCTGCATTTTGACTCTGGCGATCTGATATATACTTTTGTTCCTTGAGCATTTTAAAGTAATTTTCTAACCTCTTAGGATCAAGTAAACCTTCTTCTATTGCTTCTTTAACAGCGCAGCCCTTTTCATTTTGGTGTCTGCAGTCATTAAAATAACAATTCTTAGCCAGTTCTCCAATTTCGTCAAAGCAAGTACTAAGCCCATCTTCGGCATTCCATAACTGAAGTTCCCGCATTCCGGGAGTGTCGATAATAAGCCCACCTGATGATGAAACAAACATCTGGCGATGAGATGTTGTATGCTGTCCTTTATCAATATTTTTGCGTAAATCCTTAACCGTTATTTTATTTTCACCTAAAAGGTTGTTAATAAGAGAAGACTTACCCGCACCGGATGAGCCGAGCAAAACAACAGTTTGCCCTTCTGTGCAATATTGGTTTAAATCATTAATACCATCTTTTGAAATATTACTAACCGGGTGAATATTTACTCCAAAAGCTGCAGCTTCAACTTCAGTGAGTTTAACTAAAGGGTCAGGGCATAAGTCAGATTTGGTAAGGATAATAACCGGATTGGCCCCGCTTTGCCAGACTAAGGATAGATATCTCTCAATACGCCTTAAGTTAAAATCATAATTTAAGGCGCAGACAATAAAAGCCGTATCAATATTTGCGGCGACTACCTGCTCTTTAATCTCGTTTCCTGCAATTTTTCTTGAAAACTTTGTTTTTTTCGGGAAAACGGATTGAATTATTGCTTTATTTTCATTGTCAATTAAATCAAATATTACCCAATCGCCCACCGCAGGGAAATCACAATGATTGTTAATGCAGGCATTTCGCAATTTGCCTGATATAGTTGCTGTTAGTTCTCCATATTCTGAAAAAACTCTATAGCTGCTTTTATATTCACTGGAAATTCTGCCAATTGAAGCATTTTCAGCCTGATAATTTTTTAGATGCTCTTGAAAAAAAGCATTCCATCCTAATTTATTTAAATTCATTATAATGATTCCTCTATTTTTACTACAACACAGTAGTTGCAGAAGAATCACAAATTATATTTTGTTTTTTATGTGATAATCTGCAACCGGTTAAAATACAGTTATCACTACAATCTCTTTATTTAACAAAAAACACCTTTTATTTAATTTATATAATCATTATAGCTTTTCTTCCGTTAAATTTAAACTGTTAAAATAATAAACATAAATTTTCCGGCAGTTAACCCGGGTCACGAATTGTATTTTTTGAAAAATCCTTATTAACTCGAATCGCCAATTGCATAGTCATATCCTTACATTTGGCTGGTTGGCGACCCAAGTTATTAGCTTTTTCTATCGCCGAAAGCCGCAATAAAAATTGCCGGAACAGTCAATTCCTGAAAGGGATTTTGTATGAATTTTATAAGGAATTACTTTTTCACTTTTTATGTTAATTTTTAATGGGAGGACTAAAAATGGATAAAGCAACATTTGCAGCAGGATGTTTCTGGGGAGTGGAACATAAATTCCGCAAATTAAACGGCGTTATTTCAACCCAGGTCGGTTATACAGGTGGACATACCGAAAATCCGACTTATGAAGAAGTATGTTCTGGCTCAACCGGATACGCTGAAGCTGTTAAGATAACTTTTGACCCTGGAAAAATATCGTACAAACAACTGCTTGATATTTTCTGGAGTATTCATGACCCGACAACTCTCAACAGACAGGGTTTTGATGTTGGAAGCCAATACAGGTCAGCTATTTTTTATCATAATAATGAGCAGAAAAAACTTGCACTTGAAACAAAACCCCAAAATGCCGTTACTGAAATTGTTCCGGCAAGAAAATTCTGGAGAGCAGAAGAATATCATCAGCAGTATTATGAAAAAACAGGCCGTACAGGTTGCTAATCAACCTCAATCTCTAATTAGCCAAAAGCCAGGATATGACTGAGCAATATTTGTTTGCGAAGATTGTGTGTTAAATGTCAAGTGCATAACAAATATTTCTCCTGTTGAATTTTTGCCCAATTAGGGTCAAAAGGCTTGTCATTTCTTAATACTCCTATTGCAATAACAAGTAATTTTCGCATGGTTGCAACAAGTGCAACCATGCGAAAGCTGCACCCGTCATTGGGGTTAGTTAATATTTTTAAAATAAGCATGAGGGTAAAAATAATCCTCTTTAAAACCGAGTCTTCGATACATCCTGACAGCAGGGTAATTATCAGTATCAACAGTTGCGTTGATTTCTGATAAAGTGATTTTTCTATCCCCAATCAATTTCATAAAACCGGACAAAACGCTCTTTAAGAGAATTTTCCCCAGTCCTTTACCTCGAGAATCCTTTCTTGTAGCAATAAGCGGAATGGTTACCTGATCTTCGGCCGTCATCGTGATAAGGCAAAAGCCCTCCAAATTCCCGTTTGATAATATAAGCCGGCATTGAAATGGGAGAAACTTGCCATACAGGTCATTTACAATCATATTTATCACGTCTTTTGTACCTTCACGGGTTAAAAACCGCGGGTCAAAATTTATACTTTTATTGTTTTTAAAAGCAGCATTCGTAAGCTCTATAACCTGATTTTTGTACCTTTCATTCCATGTATCAAAACTATAACCTTTTATATCAGGAGTTTGAGCCTGCTTAAAAATGCGAAAAGAAACAGGGGATTGAAAATCAAACTTAACTACCGACTGTCCAATAAACTTAAACTCCAACAGTGCGGAATCCCTCACAAAAGTCTCCTGTTTACCAAGCATCGCATAGCTTACAGCTTTCCAGTCATTTTTGTTTTTTAATTCATTTACAAGGTTTTCAAGAAGGACAAACCTTCGGTTATTTTCATACTTGTCATACAGTGAATGGATTGCATTAATTTCTATGACTTTATGTTTTTCAAATGAATAAATTAAAATTCCCGTAGGTTTTTCTTTTTCAAATACCACAAGACTTCCAAGCCTGTTTTCATCAATAGCCAAAATAAAATCGTGAAATTCAACAGGCTCAATACCATATTTATAGTCCTTTAGAGCTTTATTCCTGAAATCCTCATAAATTTCCCTAATTTTACAGGAATCTTCAGGATTAACCTGTTCAATGGTATGCATTTTATTGTGGGCAGTCCTTTTCACTTTTGATTTTCTGTATTTTACTACGGGTTCTGCAATAACTGCAAAAAATTTACATTTTGCCGGAATTTACTGAGAAAAGCGAAAAGGATAAGCCTTTTTACTTATAAATTTTAAGGAATTTTTATCAAGCTATAATTGTTTTTTAGCTAACCCGTCACCGGGGTTAATTAGCGATTAAAGTTAGATAACATTTATCAATCGATTGGGTTGTTAATTTTTTCAGTGGTTAATGTTATTTTTTTGCTGATATTATTTAAGATAAATTAAAAGGATAAAATATGACATTTTTGATTGATTGGATAAAAAATAATAAATTTCAGGCCGTATTAATTTCTTTGCTTTTAATAATCCTGGTTTTTATGGCTGTAAGTGAAAAAGGAATGCTCTTTGAATCCGGGCGGCGGTTTGGGGAAGATTTTCCCGCCCGGAGAGCTGATAATTCTGAAGTACTTACAGTTATTATGTTTCATAACCATCACTGCGGTTCATGTAAAAAAGAAATAGATTTTATTGAAAAAAAATTAAAGCCTAAATACCCGGAAGTTATTTTTAAGTATTATGCTGTCAATACTCCTGAAAACAAGAAAAAAATGCTGGATTTTTATGAAAAGAACAAAATAAGCCTGGATAATTTTTCGACGCCGACAACTGTCATAAACGATGTTTATTTTATCGGGTTTAGCCCAAAAATAGCAAGGCAGATGGATTTGACGATAAAAAAAAACTACCTGGCAGGGAGTTAACACCGCAAGAGCAACGTTCTCTTGACAGGCTTAAAAGAAAAGAAGCCGGTCAGGTAGACCTGTGGTTCGGTAGTTTTAACGCTTTTGAAAAATCACTTCCTTTCTTAGCGGTAGTTTTAGGGCTGGCTGATGGATTTAATCCCTGTGCCATGTGGATTTTAATCTATATGGTCTCTCTTATCGCTGGCTTTAAAGACCGAAGCAAAGTTTGGCTGATTGTAGGGTCTTTTGTGCTTGCATCGGGAGTATTATATTTTTTGTTAATGACAGCTCTTTTAAATGTATTTCTTTTTGTCGGTTACCTGAGAATATTGGAACTTATTTTCGGATGTAGCGCCCTTTATATTGGCATAACAAACCTGAAAACCTATTTTATCGATAAAGGACATGAGGTCTGCGAGGTTTCCAGCCTGGAGTCCAGACAGCTCATAAAGGGCAAAATAAGAAAGCTTGTTGAAGGTAAGCTTTCTGTACTAACTGTTCTGGGAATGGTCGCGCTTGCTTTTACCGTAAATTCCATGGAATTTGTATGTTCCGCTGCTTTACCGGCTGTTTATACAAAGGTTTTGTCTTCAGCAAACCTGTCTCCGCTGGTTTATTACCTGTATATTCTTTTATATGTATTTTTCTTTCTTTTAAACCAGATAGTAATTTTTGTTGCGGCGGCTTTTGCTATAGAAAAATTTACACCTGAGAAATACCTTAAACATATCCAGCTTATCGGCGGGGTTCTTCTGCTGGGACTTGGGACTATTATGGTCTTTTTCCCGGAATATTTAAATTGATAAGATTATTAAGTATTTATGTATTTTTTGGTTTATTTTAATATAAAATGCAGGAGTTAGACTTAGCGGAAAAGAGTTGACGAGTTATGAAAAATCAGCTTAGGACAAAAATTATAGCGACAATCGGACCTGCCTCCGGCACGGAAGACAAAATTGAGGCGCTTATCAAGGCAGGCGCCAGGGCTTTCAGGATAAACACTTCACATGGAAACCAGCAAGAGCACCTGGAGATACTTGATAAAATCCGAAGTATAGCACTGCAGATGAATATATATATCCCGGTAATCCTTGACTTACAGGGGCCAAAAATCAGGGTGGGGAATTTAAAAGAACCTATAGAACTTATAGAAGATGAAATTGTAGTAATTAAACCCTGTATGGATACGGATGAGGAAAGAGTTATCCCCGTAGATTACTGCAATATAGACAAAGATTTAAAAGAAGGCGACTCCATCTTGATGGATGACGGAAAAATAGGGCTAAAAACACTTAAAGTGAATTCCGGTGAAATTAGCGCTTTAGTAACCAACGGAGGGGTGCTAACTTCAAGAAAAGGAGTGAACGTCCCGGCAACTGCAATTAATATGCCTTCAATAACTCCCCGGGATGTGGAGTTTATAAAATTTGCCGTGGAAAATAACCTGGACTTTATTGCCCTTTCATTTGTCCGAAAAAAAGAGGATATTTTAAACGCTAAAAACCATTTAAAGCAGATGGGCAGTGATATTCCTGTTATCGCAAAGATAGAAAAACCTGAAGCGGTCGACAATTTAACTGAAATTATTTCCGCGTCTGACGGAATTTTAATAGCCAGGGGCGACCTGGGTATAGAAATTTCGCTGGAACGTGTACCTGTAGTGCAAAAACATATCATAAAGGAAGTGAATTCCGCTGGAAAAGAGGTTATAACAGCGACCCAGATGCTGGAATCCATGATTAAAGAACCTCTACCTACCAGGGCAGAAGCAAGCGATGTTGCAAACGCAATCATTGACGGAACAGACGCTCTTTTACTTACGGGCGAGACTGCTGTAGGGCAGTTTCCGGTAAAAGTCGTCCAGACCATGAAGCTGATCGCTGAAAACGTGGAAAACAGCGATTTGTACAGGTATAATACCTTTGAAAACAAAATAAACGGCTCACATATAACCGATTCCCAGTCTATCGCAAATGCTGCTATAAAAATTCTTGAAGAAGTCGAAATCAAGGCAATCGTTGCTTTTACAAGATCAGGGTTTACAGGGAGGTTATTTTCAAAGGCCAAACCAGGTGTTCCGGTAATTGCGATATCTGACAACCGGGAAATTTGTAAAAAACTCAATTTATTATGGGGAGTTTTTCCTTATTTTATGGAGTTTAGCCCGAGTTTAACCGAGGAATACCTGCGAAGAATAGATAATTTTCTTATAACCAATACTTTTTTGGAAAAAGAAGATAAAATTGTAATTACCGGCAGCATGCCCTGTCTTACAACCGGCACAACGAATTTTATCAGGATACATGAACTGGGCTCTTTTTAAAAACTGTAACTACTCAGGCCTATGAAATTAAAAATTTTCTTAAATTGCCCACCCTGAATGAGCTACTGCGTTAGCTCCCGTTGCCGCGCACGCCCGCCCTGGTGGTGGTTAAGCGCTTCGCGCTTAACAATTTTTTAATAAAATTTAAAAAAATTTTTCAAAATCTATATAACCTCAATCTCTAATTAGCCAAAAGCCAGGATATGACTGAGCAATATTTGCCAAAAAAATTATAGAGAATCGAAAAGAGGCAGAGCCTCTTTTCCACCTTTAG
>JANQIY010000055.1 GCA_028281965.1 Candidatus Gastranaerophilales bacterium | reverse complement strand
CTAAAGGTGGAAAAGAGGCTCTGCCTCTTTTCGATTCTCTATAATTTTTTTGGCAAATATTGCTCAGTCATATCCTGGCTTTTGGCTAATTAGAGATTGGAGTTAATTAGCAATTCGAGTTAGTTTGACTTTACTTAAAGAAGGATTCCAGGTCTTCCATTTCCCTGGATTCTTCCTGAAGGTCGTCAAAAAATGCTTTTAACTCATCTTCATTTGTGCCTATGTGAGTAACGATGTTCTCGTCAAAAACTTCCGGGTCAAACTCGCGTGCATCAATCACAAGCTGTGAAAGTATATTGCCAAGATAGACAACGGCGGTCAACCTCTCATATTTTTCCGATTTCAAAGGGTCATGGTGGTATTTTATAACATCAGAAAGGGATTCCGGGAGGTTCCAGCCTTCTGCAACTACATGACCTATTGTGGGATGAGTTATTTCACAATATTTTTGTTCGGCTTTCAAGACCTGGTTTGCATAAATTTGGTTCGGGGCTTCCGCTAACACGTTTGAGTAGTTGTTATGGTCATACTGCTCAAGTATAAGTTTTCCTATGTCGTGCAGGATTGCGGCGCTGAAAATGTTTTCGTCTTCCTCAAAAAACAGCTCTTTATAAATTTTTTTAGAAACTATAGCTGTTAATAACGAGTGTTTCCAGAATTTAACATAGTCAAGAGAGCTTACCAGGGTGTTTTTAGGGGAAAAAATCCTGAAAATACTTGATGATAAGACCAGGCCTTTTATGGTAGTAAAACCAAGGATCATAATAGCGTGCTGAATGGAGCTTATTTGCTTGGGAAATCCATAGTAGGCGGAGTTTACCAGCTTTAACACCCGGGATGTCAGCCCGGAATCCTGTGATATAACCTCGCTTAAGTCCGCCGCCGAGGATTTCGGATCCTGGACCAGCTGGGTTACCTTATTTACGACTTCCGGCAGGGACGGCAGCTCTCTTACTTTCTGCTTTATGGAACGGGTTTTTTCTTCCGATTCCTTAAACGACTCTTCAAAAGTTGTTTCCGTTACTGAGTATACCTGAATTCTATACTTCTTGAATTCTTCTATTATCCAGTTTCTGATATCTTCTTCTTCCGCCAGCCTATCGAAGTTGTAAACGATTATGGATGAAAAATTCCTGCCGGATGCGTTATTTAGCAGTTTCATTAATTCCGGCCTGAAATCCGGCCGGCTTTCTTCAGGCTCTATATAAATTTCTTTCAGTTCCAGTGAGTTTTTCAGGCAAAATTTTTCTATTTTTTCCTTCTGAAGCTTGTTTTCAAGATCCCTGGCACTGGGATTTTTTTTTAAAGATATTGTATATCCTATTACGCTCATTTGTAAAAAATCTGTTTTTTGGACACTCTCTCATAGTATAATCCTTATAAGATATTTAGTTCATCATTTATTCATATTACAAGGTAGTTAAATGCAAAATACAGTCCCTTTCGATCCCGGCTATTCCGGGTTTTCAATACAAATTCCCGCGGAAACCGCCCTTATCTTTGATCAAATAGCAAAATTAAAACAAAACCACAAGAAAAAATTTGAGTTTCAAAAGTTTGAAGCCCGAATAATACCCGCAATCAAAAGATGCGCCTCAATTTACCTGGGCTGCATACTCTGGGGGGCTTACCTTTTTTACCGCCACAAAGATGACCCCAGGGAAATTTCAGGGAATGTAATAATGGAGCTGCCTCCTGAAAAGCGGGAAGAACTGGATTATGCAAAGGAAATTGACTTTATTGCCGGGCTGGCGGAGAGGTTAAACAAGTCCAGCATTTATTATCTTCGCAGGCCCTCAAAAATTGAGAGTTTTTTAGTCCCATATTTTGATGCATACAGGGAGTTTTGCAGGATTAATGACAATTTTAAATCGCTTACCAGGACTGACCGGATAAAGCTCCCTGAAGAGGTCGGTCATTTTGGGAATTATAGTTCCCTGCAGCTGGACGGGTTAAAATCAAGGATTGAGGAAATTATCGCCTCCGGGGATATAGAATCCCTGCTGGAAATAGGGTTTTACTCCGTGTAGGCCCGGTATTATAGGATTTTAACCAAACTGCTTCTCAATCAAATTCCAGTAATTTTTTAGGTTCAACTCCCAGTACTTCTGCTATGGAAAATAAAATTCCTATAGTAAAATTTTGCTGACCCCTTTCAATTTTTCCGATTGAAGTTCTGGTTACCAGTGCGAAATCGGCTAAATCGCTTTGTTTATATTCTTTTTTAACACGCAAGGATTTTATATTTAGGCCTATTTTTTTCCTGAATTCATTTTCATTCATAGTTTAATTATATGTTTTGACAGGTTACTTTTAGTGTTATATATTTAATTTAAAGTTAATTATTTTTACCATTTTAAAATGAACGAAAATAAAAAAGAAAATTTAATAAGTGAAGTTTATAAAGAACTTGATATAATTCGTCTTTTGTCAAAATTTTCAGAAATTGAATTATTAGAGAAAAAAAACAGGATTTGGTTTCTGATCATTGCAGGTTGGCGTTTAGAGACATAGAAAGACGCTGCTGGTATATATCAGAGCTTATTGAAAAACTGTTTAACATGCAGAATTAAAAGCGGTCTCAAAAGTATTGGAAGAAATCTTCATTGTCATTCGAGGAGGGATTTTCCAAAGATATAATCTCTTATGAACTCGAGTTGCTAATTGCATAGTCATATCCTGGCTTTTGGCTAATTAGCAACTCAAGTTCTTATGATATTAATATACTTGAAAATCCTGGAGTCTGTGCCGGGGAGGCGCTTTGCTTCGACGTGGGGACGGCAATCTGTCAAACAAACAAATGTGTTTTAAAGGGACAGATCACCACGTCAGGATTCGCAAGGCTCATCTTTCCTCGTGATGACGTTGTGTTTTTTATAATGTATTTTTTATTATTTTATCAAATTCTTTTTAGGCAGTGTGTCACTTACAACACCTGTTTCAACTTGCGTGGCAGGTGGCGGAGTTCTTTTTCTAAATAAACCTGCAATACCTGTTGTTTCATCCGCTTTATTTCTTACTGCAACTTTTTTAGCATTTCCTGAAGTTTCCCAAACGTCTTCCATATAAGCTTTCAACCTGGCGGGTAAGTTCCTCAGGCTTATCTCGGATAAGTCAACTTCTTGAGGATTGCCTATTGGTTTACCGTTTTTAGTTGTCCTTGTGAGCGTTACTACCATTCTACCATGCTTATCAGGAGCAGGCTTAAAAAGAGTTGCGTCATTAAAGCTTATTATTAGGTTATCACTAGAGCGGTCTCTTTTTAGGGCCCTCGCTACTTGCTTTACAACTCCAATTACTCCTCTTGCAGCCTCATGTAGATTGCTAAGATGCTCTGTGTTTCTTGCCATAGCTTTTATAGCTTCTTTTTCTCCTTTAATAACCAATCTGGCCATTCCAAAACTTACGTTTTTCCTGTCTTGAGAACGGTTATTTCCTGCATAGCCCGGATTTAATTTGCTTTGTACCTGGTTTATCATTACAGTTTCACCTTTTCTTTTTGCTTTTAAAAATATAAAACTTGTGATAAAAAATATTTGATTTTAAACAAAGAGAATTTAACAAAAGTTCATAAAAAACCTAAAGTTCTATTTCCAGGGTATCTTTGTTGATTATTTTGCCAAGCAATGGGTAATCATCTATGTTTTCGTTTTCCGCGAACTCAAAAGACGCTTCCCTTGCAATTTCAAGGATTCCCGCATCCTGTACGAGGTCAGCCAGTATTAAGTCAGGAAGCCCGCTTTGTCTTGTCCCCATAATTTCGCCCGGCCCCCGTATTTTAAGGTCGCTTTCCGCTATAACAAAACCGTCATTGGTCTGTGTCATCACAGTTAAGCGTTCCCTGGTCTCTGAGGAGCTTATATCAGCGACCAGGACGCAGAATGCCTGATCAGCGCCCCTTCCCACGCGTCCTCTTAGCTGGTGAAGCTGTGACAGTCCAAACCTTTCCGAGTTTTCTATCATCATGACCGTTGCGTTGGGGACATCCACGCCGACTTCGATAACTGTAGTACTGACCAGGATGTGATATTTGCCCGCCCTGAAGTCGTCCATAACCTGGTCTTTTTCTGAAGCTGCCATTTTCCCGTGCACCAGCCCTGTGTTTAAATCCGGGAAAACCGACTCTCTTAGTCTTTCAGCTTCTTTGGCAGCAGCTTTAGCGGACAGGGTTTCTGACTCTTCTATCAGCGGGAAGACGATATAAGCCTGGCGGCCTTTCTCAATCTCACGAGAAATAAGGGTATATGCCTTTTTGCGCTCTGACGGGTTTATTAATGCTGTCTTAACGGGTTTTCTTCCCGGGGGAAGTTCGTTTATCAGCGTAATGTCCATATCCCCGTGAAGCGTGAGCGCCAGTGTCCTGGGGATTGGCGTGGCTGTCATCGCGAGAAGTTCCGGGTTTATGCCTTTATTCTTCAACTCTGCCCGTTGCTTTACCCCAAACCTGTGCTGTTCGTCAATCACCACAAGCCCGAGGTTATTAAACTCTATCGTCTCCTGGATCAGGGCATGGGTTCCGATGGCAACGTTAATTTGCCCGTTTTTGAGGTTCTGCTGCATTTCCCTCCTGGTTTTTGCGCCGTGTTTTCCTACGAAAAACCCTACACTAAGACCTAACGGGGTCAGCCAGTCGATGAAATTCCTGTAATGCTGGTCTGCGAGGATTTCTGTCGGAGCCATGATCGCGCTCTGGTAACCGTTATCCACGGCTGATAATAATGCCATACACGCAACAACCGTTTTTCCGCTTCCCACATCTCCCTGTAAAAGTCTGCGCATCGGCTCCGGTTTTTGGATATCTGCAAGAATTTCGTCAAACGCTTCTTTTTGTCCCCTGGTAAGCCTAAACGGCAGGGATTTTACGAACCTGTCAACCAGCCCATCTTCCTTAATGCTGAATTGAAGTCCTTTTGCCTCTGTTTTGCTTATCTTTCTTATCAGGGCAAGCTTAAGCTGCATAAGGAAAAATTCCTCAAATACAATTCTTTTTCTTGCCTGTTGAAGGGTTTTAGCGGAGTCCGGAAAATGAATCTGTTGGACAGCCTTATTTTTATCTATTAAATTGTGTTTTTTTCTTATACCAGAGGGGATCGGGTCTTCTATCCGGGGGCTGTAAAGTTCAATTGCGTTATGAATTGCTCTTCTCAGGGTTTTAATGTTTAAATTTTCGGTTATGGTGTATACAGGGACGATTCTGTCCAGGTGAAGAGAGTCTACTTCGTCAAGGCTGCCGCTTATTGCTTCCATTTCCGGGCTGTCTATGGTAAGCCTGCCGTTGTAATCGTCAAGTTTTACAGTCCCTGATACAATTATATTTGCTCCTTTGGGAAATTGGGCTTTGTATCTTTCAATTACATACCTGCTTGTATTTCCCAGAAACCTGTTTATCGCAAGTATGCCCGTTTCATCAGAAATTGTAATCGTGAAAATCGTCAAATTAGAGCGTTTTTTGCTTGTAAAATACGTGGCAGATATTATCTTTCCGAACACCGTGACGTCCCTGCCGATTTCCAGCCGGTTTACGGGAGTTCTTGTCGCATAATCAAGATGTTTGCGGGGGTAGTAATACAGAAGGTCATTTGCCGTAAAAACACCCATTTTATTGAGCAGCGCCGCAACCTTTGGCCCTACTCCCTTTACGTACATAACATCCACATCTTCCGGGTTCCGGGCGGGTTCTGCGGTGGACGGTTTTTCCTTTTTTTCCGGTTCGCCCTGCGGGTTTTTTATGCTTCTGGCAAGCTGCTTAATGATTTTCATCCTTGTATTAAGCCCTGCTGTGGGATAGGTCTGGAAAATTTCATAGAGGTTCTTCCATGCCGGGTTTTCCGGAAATTCCTTGCTGAGCCTGTAGGTTTCTCCCAGCATAAACTTTGAAAAAGTGCAGGTCTTGCCGGGGATGTTGATATAATTGTGTTTTACTTCTACTTCAACAGCCTTTTTTAGCGTTTCCAGGTTTTCCCTTTGTCTTTCCTCGAGCATTTTAATTCTTTAAAATCCTTTCCCTATAAAATTATACCCGAGGCAAAATCAGGGAGAAATTTAAGGTTAAAGCAATTTTTGAAAAAATTTGTTTTTAAGGAGTAAACAATAAAAACTTAAGTGTTTTTAAAATTTTCAAAAATTCATTCTCCCTCCACCCATCCAATTTTTTCTTTGGTCTCGCTTCCCTCC
>JANQIY010000167.1 GCA_028281965.1 Candidatus Gastranaerophilales bacterium | reverse complement strand
TCTCGCTTCCCTCCCTTCGGTCGGTCGCTCGACCGAAAAAATTTAATAAGGAATATTTTTGAAAATTTTACATAAGAATTTTTTGTTTCTTCCTTATACGGATTTGAAAAGGCGAAGCAGGCGGGGCTGTCCGCATTTTGGCAGGCGGAGCCTTTTCCAACTCTGAGGGAGAGGAGGGTGGGCATTTTGAAAAACCCTGGCAAATTAACTTAACAATGCATTAGTAAGACAGGCTGTTTTGATTTAGTTTTTCAAGGACTCTGGCGGCAAGTTCTCTGTTTTGCAACTTTTGCGCGGCATCAAGCGACTTTTTATACAAATTTTGAGCCTTTTCAAGCTTATTATTCCTGCTCATTATATCTGCTGAATACTCGCAGTTAATGGAATATCCCTCAAGGTTGCCTGTTTTAAGGTCACATTCAATTGATTTTTTGTAGAATTTAAGCGCCTTTTCGTCCTTATCAATATTTTTAAACACAGAAGCGATGTTGCCGAATAAAAATGCCCGTCCTTCCAGGTCTCCGGTTTCTCTGGTAAGCGAAACTCCGGCTTCGTAATGCTCAAGAGCAGTTTTGTACTTGCTTATACTGGAAAAAAGGTTTCCAACGTCGTTTAAAGTCTGGCTTTGGGCTTTTATGTTTTCTGCCTGGCCGTCATGGGCCAGTGCCGCGTAGTAATGGTTGAGAGCGGGGTCTACTTTGCCGAATTCATCGTAAATTGAGGCGATATTATAATGGCTCAGCGCCTGAGCCTTGCTATTTCCGGTTTTAGAAGCTACGGCGGCGGCTTTGTGGTAATTTTCCAGCGCGGAGGAAAAGTCTTTATTTACATCAAAAATATAGGCCTTATCAAGGTATACCTTGACTTCAATTTCCTTATTCCCTGTTTTTTGTGCCCGGGAAAGGAGTTTATCATAATTTTCCAGCGCCTGAGTAAAATTTCCGGAATCAGTAAGCTTTTCTATCTTTTTATAATAGCTTTCAATCTTTTTAGTTTCTGTATCAGCAGTTATAGTTTTATTTTCAACGGTTTCGGAAGGCGTTTGCCCTGTAATGGGGTTTTCTTCTGCTGTAGCGAAAAGAGAGGTGTTACCGGCGGAAACATCGGCTTTATAGTCCACTTTCTGGAGTAAAAGGGCGTTTATCCACTCGGTAACAACTTTGGAAGGCTTATTCAGGGTTTGTGTTATGTATTCATCAAGAATACCTGCGGCATTATTAAGGTTGGTTTTAATTATTTTAGGGGAAGGATTATCTTTGCAGGATTGCATACCTACTAATTTTAGGTATGTATTGACTTCTTCGTTAATTTCCTCTGAAGCTCCTATAGCAGCAAGGGTTTTCTTGAAATCTTCAACTATAGTATTTATATTGACGGTTTTTTGTGATGAATACTCAACCTGGTGATTGTGCTTAAAAGACCTGTTATCCATAAAATCAGCGTTATCCCGGGGGGCGGGCTCCTGCTCAGGCTTAACCTGTTCAGCCTGTTTTTTAATCTGCGGCTGAAACGCATATGGATAAATATTTATAGGATAAACG
The DNA here is from genome assembly GCA_028281965.1 of Candidatus Gastranaerophilales bacterium. Classification (GTDB taxonomy): domain Bacteria; phylum Cyanobacteriota; class Vampirovibrionia; order Gastranaerophilales; family UBA9971; genus JANQEB01. The sequence continues at coordinate 7,476 of JANQIY010000167.1, read as the reverse complement.
CTGTTGAAACTCGTTTTAATCGCCTTCCTTTACTTCTCTGTGCAAAGTTGAAAATAAAATTCCCCATATTTAAAATATCGCTAAAGCTCAGTTAAAGCCTCAATCTAATAATGGTTTTTTGCCTACTCTAAATGAATGATTTTTTTTAAACAGGGGAATTTTTTGTTACCTGCTTACGAGGAATTCATAAAAAAATTTTAATAAAATTTCTGTAAAAGTCATACTCGAATTGCTAATTAGCTGAAAGCCCTGATATGACTGACTTAAAATTTCTTAAAACGCCCACCCAGCCTGCCCTGGAGGTGGGCGGCGGCTTCGCCGCCGCCTCTTTTTTATAAATTTTAAGGAATTTTAAAAAAGAAAATGTAATTAGCAATTCGAGTAAGTCATGCTACGTTGAAACCTGCTCTGACATAAAAAAGTCTAAAATTTCAGAGGGTCTGAATTTCCTGCTTTTTGACCAGTTTTTATCATCGATTTCACTTGCGCTCAGGTATAAATACTTCTTTGCCCTTGTAATGCCAACGTAAAGCAGCCTTAGATGCTCATGTATCTGCTGTAATTTTATGGATTCCACCGGCAGATGCTTGTTTTTAACTTGCCTGAGCTGGTTAACACGAATATCCCTTGCCCCAATATCAATACTCTCAGGCTTTATAGCGTAATAAGGAGGATAAGGCATTTTTTCCTGGATTTCCGGCAGGAAAACCACGTCAAATTCAAGCCCTTTTGCCTTGTGAACCGTCATAATCTCCACAAATTCGCTCTTATGATCGTTTCTTTCCATTTCTTCAAAGAACCTGACCCCTCCAAGGCGTTTTCTCATCGCTAATTCCTGCATGTATTCAACGATTTCAGGCAATGTTACCACTTCGTTTTTTTCATTATCTGTAAAATTATTTTTATGCCTGCCGATTAAAAGGCTTACTATTCTTACATTTGAACGGTCTATTATCCCTTTAAAGTAAAAGTCGCCAATTTCATTAACCAGGTGCTCAGGAGAAATATCAGATTTTTCAAGCCATTTAAGCAAATGTTGCCTGAATTCCCTCAGGCTGTCAAATGGGATGTTACCTTCATCAATATAAACAAATGGCGTACCAAGCTTATCCAGGAAATGCTTTGAATCAAAATCCGTTTTTATAAGGTTTTCAGCTGAAAATTCCCTGTAAAGATTCTTTATATAATGATTATTCCAGGGATTATTCAGCATTTCAAGGAAAGCTTTTGTAAACCGGAACATTTTTTTCTGCCCAACAGCGTCGCTATAGCATATACAGGAAATGCCATTGTCTTCAAGGTAAGTTGTCCAGTCAATTACAGATTTATTTCCCCTTAAAAGCACGCCTATAGATAATTTTTCGCCTGATTGCCTGATTCTTGAAATTTCCTGCAAAATTTTATATTTTTCCTCGTCCTGAGTAGGGTGAATTTCACTCCTGATGCTGCTTTTAACGTCGGGGTTCCTGCCGGGGACCGGTTTTATATGCAGGTTATTAAATGCCCCTTTCAGCCCCTGTTGTGCTTCTGTCCAGTTGACAAGACTGTTTGCAAGCGAGAATATATCAGGGGCACAGCGTTGGGAACCTGTCATTTCAACTGTGTTAGAGGTATTTTTTATAAAAGACTTGAAATTATCCACCTCTGACGCTGAAAAACTGGATGTTATAGCCTGGTTTGGGTCGCCACAGCGGATTAAATTGCCCTTATTGAGTAAAGATAGCAATTCTTGCTGGATTGCAGAGGAATCCTGGGCTTCATCTTCTATTATAAAATCAAATTTTTCCCTGTAATAACCGCAAATTTCCGGGTTATCCCGAAGAAGTTTTACACTGTAAATAAGGATGTCGTCAAAATCTATCATCCCTTTTAGCCTTAAAGCTGTCTGGTATTCCCTGTAAACAGGCAGAAATACTGATAATTCAGCGTAAAGCTGAGGATTTTTACGATAAAGAAATTTTTCTATATCCTCTAATGCAATTTCCAGCTGCTTTGCAGTGGAAATTGCAGCGCCAAAGTCGTTCATAAAGCTGTTTAAAGACATATCTATATCAGATGAAAACTTATCGTAAATCCCGCTCATTATCCTGTATCTTGAGGAATCATCGCAAATCTGGAAATCAGGATCCAGGTTAAGCCTGGTGCTGTTATCTCCGTCCTTAATAATACTCATTCCAAGACTGTGAATAGTGCTTATGCAGGGATATTTCACTAAATTCACGCATGAAGACTTGATCCTATCCTGAATATTCCTGGCAGCTGAGTCCATATAAGTTAAAACAAGGATTTTTTCCGGGTCTACCCCGTCCCGGATCATTTTTATGATAAGCGCCTCAAGAATCTTTGTCTTACCCGCGCCCGGCACTGCTGAAATAGCCATTTTCCCTTTTGTATACCTCATTACCGGGGCCTGGTCAGGTCTTGGCATGAAATCATAGTTGATTTGCGGTTTTGCCTGTTTTCCTGAAACGAATTTGGTTAATTGACCCTCATTTTCGCTTCCGGCAGAGTTAAGCTGGCTTGCAAAGCATAAAATCCGCTCTCTGGCGCATAGCGCAAGTTTCCTGATTACCGATGCCGTTTTCTGGTAAGTGAGCTGCTTATGCAGCTGTGGTGTATAAATTCCCCCATCCCAATTTTTTTGGAAAACCCAGGAATTATACAAAGGACCGGTATCTTCCTTAAACCATGCCCTGTCTGACAGATCCAGCCAGGCCTGAAACCTGGAGCGAAGTTCTAAGTCTATTACTTTTTGAGGGGTCGCAACCTTTACACAACCCGTTTGTATGTCAGGAGCTGAGGGCGGGTTGTCTGAAACCACGGTATTCTTTATCAAAACTGCCCATTCCCGCTCAATACTGTTGGTTTTCAGCCTGGAAAAGATTTTTTTAAAGGCATTTAAGGATTCAAGCATTGTATTATAGCTTTCAAGGGAAGTTTCCTCGCCAAGCCGCTCCCGTACCAGTCTATTGAAAATTTCTTCTATCTGTTCCTCTATTTTTGGCTTATTCAGCTTAATTTCTTCTGTAAATGCGGTAAGCCTGCTGTATCTTGAGGTTAGATCATTTGTTTCGAGCTCAATACCGGGGTTAAGCGTTTTAAAAAGCGAATAATTATCAAGAATATCACGGCAACTGACAGCAGGAAATCCAAGCATACCTGTCAGCATCTGTCTTATCTCCCCGGTTTTTGGCGGCAATCCCCATTCGGTATTGATAAGCTGTAATAAAATTACCGTACCATATACCAGCTCATCATCCAGTATCTTTTTTGATCCTGAAAAGAACTGGTAATCTATATTTTCTTCTTCAAAAAATCTTTTTAATATATGAATAAGGGTTGCATCCAGGTTCGGGGATACTATAACCATCTCTTCAGGAGGGATTTTTTCTTCCTTAAGCAGTTTTTTCGCCCTGGTAAAGAAGTTTTCTATCATTTCCACCTGCCTTAGAGAGTTGTCTGAAAGCTCTACGGTTTCTAAATCCTGTATAATTCCCGATTGGATTGACTCATAAAGTTTCTTAGCATCGTCTGCTGTTTTAATAAGGGTTTTATCAGGCGAAAAATATTTAATTTCTCCTTTATAAAAACTTTTCAGATCTTCATATCCCCCCGGGTTAGCGCAAAGATAACCTCTTCTTGATCCTCCTTCCGAGTCAGCGGCAATATAAAACTCTTTTGCGTTATTCATCAGGCGGTTAATAAAACAATGCGCGGAATACGACAGCTCATCGCAGTCATCAACAAGTAAATATTTTTTATTTGAAAAATCCAGCTTCCCTTGCTCCAAAAGAGTCATGAAGATTGAGGTCTGCCTTAGAAAATCCAGGGTCCTCAGCTGTAATGAAATTTTTTTCAGCTCATTCATTGTTTTTTCGGCAGGAACCGCAAAAGTTTCGTTTAAAAGGTTTGATTTCTCCTCTATTTCCCGCTTAGAAAGATTATTTTCCACAATAAGCCTGAGTCTTCTAAAAAGCTGCTGTTTAAGATGCTTATAAGAAGCATAATCCTTGAATGTTTTTTCAAATTCACCGTTCTTATTTATTTTTTTAATACTCTCTTTCAGCAAAAACTCGGATACCCCAAGCCCGCTTAAATCAGGCAAAATCTCCTTTTCCCCAAGCCTGTCGCCAAGTATTTCCTCAACCAGCGGCCAATTACCCTTTACATTATGATATACAACACCATTAAATGTATAAACAGGCAAACTTTCCGAGCCTTTAAAACAGGTTTGCCCGAGTTTTTCCATTGTAACCTGGAGAAACAGGTTTTTTTTATAACTATTTGCACATAAGACAAGGATTTCAGATATTGGAATGCCTGAAATAATTAAATCAACAAATTTTTGCGTAAGGAAACCTGTTTTTCCCGAGCCTGAAGAGCCTTCTATGTACATGATTGCCGTATTTGCCTGTAATTTACCAAAAGTTGGTTTTAACCAATTTTATAACAAATATAATAACGGCTAAACTTTTAACGACGCCCGGGTTAAGCCTGGCAACCGGTATAATTTTTGTTACAAAAAAAACATCTGTAAAAAATTTAAAAATAATGTTTAAAATTTTAATTGAATAGGTTAATATAATTGAGCCATATAAAAAATTTATGTTTTTTTTAATATATTTAAAAAGATATTAATAGGAGAATTTATATAAATGAAAACTAAATTTATTTCTATCTTGATCCTGGGACTTTGCTTAATAAGCGTAATAGTAGGTATGTTATCGCTAAGTAATCAGCAGCAGGCGAAAAAAACCTGTCCTTCTCCCCCTAAAACCGCCCTTTTTCAAAAAATCTCCGGCGGCAGCAGTAAAATCGCCCTTATTACACTTCAGGGAGCCATTACTTATAACATGAAAAGCAGCTTTCTGGGAGATTTAAATTCGGCAGAAAGCGCTTTAAAAGCTTTGAAAAAGGCTAAAAAAGACAAAACCGTCAAAGGCGTAATTTTCAGGATAAACTCTCCCGGCGGCACTGTTGCAATGTCACAGGAAATTTATGACAGCATTATAAAACTGCGGAAAGAAAAGCCTATAGTTGTTTCAATGGCGGATGTTGCGGCAAGCGGGGGATATTACGTAGCCAGTGCGGCCGATAGAATCTATGCCAATCCCGGAACCGTCACGGGAAGTATCGGTGTTATTATGGAAACAATCAATGCCAGCGGGCTTTTGACCGAAAAACTGGGTATTGACTCGGAAATCATCAAAAGCGGGAAATATAAAGATATTGGCAATATTTACCGCCCTCTCAAGCCTGATGAAAGAGAGCTGCTAAATAACCTTATCAATAACGCATATGACCAGTTTTTAAACGCAATAAAGCAGGGAAGAGTTGAAAGAAAAGACGGCTATAAGCTGAAAAAAGTTGACTTAAACCTGGATAACCTGCTTAAATATGCTGACGGCAGGGTCTTTACAGGTGAACAGGCTATTGAATACGGCTTTGTCGACGATCTTGGCGGCCTTACCCAGGCAAAGGAAGGCGTAAAACAAATGGCAAAAGAGAAATTTTCGTCCATTTCGGATGATATTTCAGTTGTGGACTACAACAGACCATCCGGGTTCGGAGAACTTTTATTCCAGATCTTTAACAATACCAGGCCTGGAGTGGAAAGTTTTGAATCCCTTCTGCCTTTAAGCAGGAAAAATCCTCGTTTGCCTTTATATATTTGGGAGTAAGATAGATGAACGACACTTATACCGATACTGAACATAAAAAATATGATTTTCTTGAAAGAATATACGGGACGCTCTTTTACCCGAGAGAAACCTTTGAAGAACTGAAGAAAAGTCCTCCTGTAATTGAAGCGCTGGCTATAGTCATAGCGGTAAGCATCCTGACACCTCTTATAAACACGCCGCCGCCGTCAAGCCAGGCAATGGGATGGTTTATATTTACTCTTATAAATGCCGGAATTTCAGGAATAATAAAATGGCTTTTCTTTGCGGCTTTTGTAGAGTTGATTGCCGCTATATTTAAAAGAAGCGGGCATTTTAAAACTTTTATTACTCTTTCAGGTTTTGCTCTACTGCCGTGGATTTTTATAGGGCCTATAACCCTGTTAAAAACGGGCGGAATTATTGCCGGTCTTACAGGAGTCCTCGCCGGACTTGCAATTTGGTTATGGGCAACTATTTTGACTATTTTTGCCGCCATGAAGACTTATGAAATTTCATCAAACAGGGTCTTATTGCTTGTTATAATCCCTTTTCTTGGAGGAATCATTTTCTTCAACTGGATAATAGGTTTTTTTGAAACACTTATACAAATTATGAAAATATAAGCGTCTTTTCAGCTCATGCCTTGAAGAAAAAAAGACGAAAGATGAGTATATGAAAAAAATGTATTAAAATATGAGAGTGCCAAGCAGGCATGACAATGATGATTTTCCTCAATACTTTTGAGGCAGCTTTTAATGGCGGTTTATTTAAAAAACTTGAAAATTCGGTAAAATAGCCTGATACTTTCTTCATCGCCATTTAAGACATTCATTAAGTCTTCTTTTATGTCCCCAATATCTTTGTGGTGCTCAAAGTTAAACAGGTCCTGGGGAGTCACTTCCAGCGCTTCTGATAAGTTTTTGACGTTTTCAGGTCTTATAAAATTATTTCCGCACTCAAGCCTGCTTAGACTTTTTTCAGACATATCTGCCATAGCGGAAAGGTCGGCTTGCGATAACCCTTTTTTTAATCGTAGTTCTTTTACTCTTTTTCCCAATAATTTCTTTATATCTTGCATTTTAGCAACACCAACATTCTTTATATCAAGTTTAGAAAATATTTGGATTTTTCAGAAGCCCATAAAAAGGGTTATTATGCTTTTTATAGGATTAATTATGTGCTATATTAGTACATGTTAAGTCCTGTAAAAAGAAAAAAAGTATGCTAAAAGTACTATTCATTTTGTTGATTTTATCAACCTCTCAGGTAAAAGCCCATCCGCTGACCGGGGACGCGCAGTTGCTTGAAATTGTCGATGGGGATACCATAAAAATCCGGCTTTCTGAAACAAACGCAAAAATTCGTCTTGCAGGAATTGATTGCTTTGAAACTTCAAAAATTTATAGGGCCTACAAACAGGCATATTTAAATCAATTAAGCATTGACGAGGTCATCTTGAAGGGGCATGAAGCAAAATATTATCTGAAAAACCTTATAAACACTAAAAATATCAAGGTTGAAATTGTCGGTATTGATAAATACGGGCGTTTACTGGGTATTATCTACACCAAAGACGGCTTGAACATAAACCATCTTCTTATAAAAAACGGTACCTGCTCAAAATATGTTTATAAATAACTCGAGTCGCGAATTAATTTGTAAAATCGAAAATTTTTTACAACACCTTTAGAAGGGAGGGGGCTAGTTTGTTGTTTTGGGCTCACTTCGGGGCGGAGCAGGAGTTGCTTTGCAACTCATTTCCGGCGACTTCGTCGCCTCGCCCCTGTTTTTATTTATGATTTTGCAAAATTTA
>JANQIY010000368.1 GCA_028281965.1 Candidatus Gastranaerophilales bacterium | reverse complement strand
TAAACAAAAACTTTTTAAGAATACTAATAAATAACTCCTAGGGCGGCTGTGCGCGGCAGCGGGAGCTAACGCAGTAGCTCATTCATGGGCGGGTTTTGGTAAATGTTGCATACATGCAATTCGCGACTCGAGTTATTTAGAGCCTATCCAGGAAATAAAATAATAAACGATCAATGTCATTACTGCGAGAGCTCAATGACAATTTGAGAGCCAGTGGTAATCTGTCCAGCGAGAGTTCCAGGCTATTTACCAGGGAGTTTTGCCCGCTTTAGATAGATTCCCGCGTCAGCTTGGAAGACTACCAAATTTTCAAAAAAAAATCCCGGGAAAAACCGGGGGGTTGTTACCTGCATTTGTGTGTTTAGGAGATTAGGGGAGGAGTTGTGTGTTTTAAATTAAATAGTTTAAACTTCTTCCTTGGTAGTACCTTTGTTTGCTCTCTTTTTTTCCTGTTTTTAAAGGATAATTTTCAAGTTTTCTACTGCCTGGATAGTTTTTGGTCCTGCCGGGTTTTTCGATTACTATCGGCTGTGTTACTCTGATAGGGCTCACTTCCATAATTTAGCACCCCCTTGTTTTTATAGAGTACACTCATCAGTTTTCAAATTTATATTATCACCCTTTTAATAGTTTCTTTAAAAAATTAAGATTTTTATAACTTTTTGAAAAATTCTTAACCCGTCATTGGGGTTACATAACCTCTTTTTCACTGCTTTTTTATTTTAACTGTCAGCAAATTATGTAACATGTACAGCAATGACGTTAAGTATCAGTCATTATTAGACTAATACTAAAATTTATTGTTACCTACTTAATTCCCTCCCAGGGAGGAAAAAGGCAGATTGGACAGGGATTTCGCCGCGAAAATGCGGACATGCGGGGAACGAATGTTCATTCCCCACAGAGCCTGCCTGCGGGAGCCCGGGTTCATTCACCGGTTTTAAATAAGATCTTCTTTCATGGCTTTCATAGCTGCCTGTGTACGGTCTTCCACTTCCAGTTTCTGGAAGATATTTTTAATATGGGTTTTGACCGTATTTAAGCTGATGCATAGCTCTTCAGAAATTGCCTGGTTGCTGTACCCCTTGGAAATAAGGTTAAGCACGTCAATTTCCCTTTCTGTAAGCTCAGTTGTGCAGCTGTTGGCTTTTAAGAACTTACCGAGTTTATCCACAAATTTATCAAGCACTATCCTTGCAATCCTTGGGTCAAGCCATGAAGCCCCGCTGTGGGTACTTTTTATTACAGTTAGTAAAGTTTCCGGTTCAACATCCTTCATACAATAGGAATTAGCCCCGGCTGACATTGCATCAATTACATTCTGCTCATTTTCATGAGATGTGAGCATAATAATTTTGGAATTTATGCCCTCAGTCTTCTTGATTTCCTTAGTTGCCTTAATTCCGTCCATTATAGGCATGCCGATATCCATAAGGATAACATCAGGATTCAGTTTTTTGACAATTTCTATACTGTCAACACCGTCGTTAGCTTCCCCGATAACTTCTATTTCCTCGAACATATTCAAAGTTGTTTTTAAACCGACAATCGTCAACTTGGAATCATCAACAATTAAAACCTTAATTTTACTTTTTTCGCTCATAATTTTATCCCTGCCTGTTTAAAGGTAAAGTAAACTTAAATGTACATCCTCCTGTTTCTGAACTTTCCGCCCAGATATGCCCTTTATGAAATCCAATTACCTGGCTGGCATAGTATAATCCCAATCCGCTTCCTGCCGGTTTTCTCCCTTTGCTTAACGAAAATCTCTTAAATAAAAGCGGCATATCTTCACTGGCAATTCCGACTCCATTATCTTCAATACTTACAATTGCACTATCAGTAATTTCAATTGGTCCTTTCAAAGAAGTGTAATACTCTGTGTCAGATTTTGGTATATATTTTATAGTACCATTTATTACCTCTATATTGCAATTTAAAAAGCCCCTAAGTATACCGTGATTGATGGAATTACTGACCAGGTTATGGATCAGCCTTTTAATATCGCGTTTATCCGCCGTAACAATTACTTTTTCTTCCAGAGAATTAATGTTTATTTGAATTTTTTTATCTTCAGCGAGCGATTTTATCTGGTTTATAGACTCTTTTGTAAGTTCCACAAGGTCAAATTCAGAAGTGAACAGCTTTACATTACCCCAGTCATAGCGGTAAACTTCCAGCAACGTCCCTATCATTTCAAGGGAAGAGCTGTTTGTGCTTCTTATCAAGTCCAGCACTTCCCGCTGGTCTTTGGTTAAAGGCCCGTAAGTTTCGCTCAGGAGAAATGTTATAGTCTGATTTTCAGCCAGCATCGGCACTTTAAGGTCATGGGTAAGAGTCGCTATAAAGTTGTTTCTCAGCCTCTCGTCCCGTTCAAGATTACTGACCATCTGGTTAAACGACTTTGCCAGCTTGACTGTTTCGTCATTACCCCTTATTTCAACCTTATAATCAAGATTTCCCAGGTTTATTGACTCTGCTGCTTCTTTAAGCGCAAGTATCGGGTCTGTAATTTTTCTTGCAAACAAAGCGGCTATTATGATTGCGACCAGCATGCTTATAATCCCGATAATACCGATAAACTTAGAGTTCTTATCTGCCCATACCATAAAGTCATATCTTGGTATTCCAAGATAAACGCTGCCTATAGGCCTATTGAAAAAATTAGTGATTAAAAAATTGGTATAAAAATCCGTCGGGTTTATAATATTATTTCCGTCAAACTGAAAAACGCCAAGGTCAGGATTTGGGTTATGGCTTACCTCAAGAAAATTATTTAAACCGGAAATATTATCTGATAAAGCTATAAAATTTGCCTGTCTGTTATTAGATGTATATGCAGCTACTGTTGCACCGGTAATGCTGTTTACGTAATTGACAATTTCGCTGTTTTTAAGGGATTTCCCGATAATTACTATTGAGGAAACTTCGTTGTTTTTATATACGGGACTAATTGCGATCTCGAAAATATCATTTTCAATATTTTCCATAAATAATAAATTTTTTTCTATATAGGCAATAGGGATTATCCTGGAGAGCCTGTTTAAAATACTGGTTTTTTCAATACTTCCGCTATAAGCGCTTAAATTTTTTTGGCTGTTCAATACCATTACAAAATCCAGGCCCAATTCATCGCCCTGCATATAGTCAATAAATTTTTTACTGCCCAGTCCGTATTTTTTGCCAAATTTTGCCTCAAAGCCGTTAATTTTTGCAATCAAATAGTTGTGCAGGATATTTAATTCATCTGATAGCTTTTTTTTAAATATGTTTTTATTAATTTCCAGTCTTACTTTAGTATTGTCATAAATACTTTGCTTGATAATATCGCCGGAAGAAAAAGCAAGAACGGTTAAAGGTATTGTAATGCAGCATAAAACAAGAATCAGGAGTTTTGTGGTAATAGTGTCTATTGAGTTTAGAGTGTTTGATAACCATCTAAATATTTTCATATTTACACCTTATTTTTATATTATACCTTTTTTTATCAGCCTGGCTTTTATTTTATCCAGCCCGGAGTGAATTATTTTAGAGACCCTGGAAGATGAGAGCTCATAATCCTTTGCTATATCTTTTATTTTTTTATTTTGATAGAACTTGGCTTCAAGCACATATTTTTCTTTTTCGGTTAAATACTGCATGGCCTCGTCAATAGCTCTTTTAAGCTCAAAAAGTTCAACTTTCTGCTCGGGGTTCAGAGCATCATCTTCAACCTGGACAGGATTTTCCGCCTGTTGAAGCTCATCTATGGAAAGAATAGTTTCATATACAGCTTCCCTTAAATTTTCCTTATTGTCTTCAAAGGAAAGATCCCCTTCTTTTTTGGAAGATTGTTTCAAAGAGTACCATCTATAGCGTCTTCTTAACTCGTTTCTGATTGCCCATTTTATTGCGGTAGCGATATAAGAGTCATTATGAAAATTTTTGGGCTTTTCGGATAAAATCACATAAACGGTAACGGCGCCGATGTTTAAAAGCTCTGAGAATTCCATGATAGGTGTGCTTAAGCGGGAGGATTCAACCCGGGCAATGGTATTAATCAATTCTGAATACTCTTCTAGCTCGACTTTTTTATTATTTTTAGGTTTTTCCATCTTTAAACCAAAAACTTAAAAAATTAAATCAATTTTCACCGAATATCACAGCTTACAGCAAGTTTTAGACACTTAATTACCAGTTTAGTTTCTTTATATAATTTACTGGTTTGAATTGGACTAAAAAGCCCTCTACTAAAGTTAATGATATATTAGTGCGACTTAAAAAGCAAATTGTAATTTTAATTAAAAGACTGATGCACAACTCAAAATTTTAATAATTTTTATAGAACATGCAATGGTCTCATCAAAAGAAAGTTTTTATAACATTCCTGCTCGATATATAATTAAGGAAATTATTTTTAATTAAAAAAGTCGAATGTTTTTTATCTATAACATCTTTTTGATAGTACTGGCGATAATTTTTAGTCCGGTTGCAGCGGCGGCATTTTTGTTTCAGCCGAAATTCCGGGCAGGTTTTCGTCAAAAAATCGGGTTTTATAAAAAAAGCAGCTCTGAAAAAAAATCAATATGGATCCATGCCGTATCAGTAGGTGAAGTCAATGCAACAGAAAACCTTATAAAAGCAGTTAAAAGGGAATTCCCGGGATATGACCTTGTTGTAACTACAGTTACCGCCACAGGCCAGGAGGTTGCAGGTAAACGGCTTAAAAATACGGCTGATATAATTTCATATTTTCCCTATGATTTTAGCTTCTCAATAAATTCAGCCATTAATGCATTTAACCCTGCCCTGGTAATAATAGCGGAAACTGAAATCTGGCCCGGCTTTATAGCGCAACTGCACAGGAAAAATATTCCCGTAATGCTTGTAAACGGCAGAATTTCACCTAATTCGTTTAAGGGGTACCGAAAACTGAGGTTTTTCTTCAAAAAAGTGCTGGAAAAATTTAGCCTGATACTGATGCAAACAGAAACTGACAGGGAAAGAATAGTCAAAATTGGCGCTCCGGATTCCATTACCGGGGTCATGGGTAATTTAAAGTTTGATATAGCTCGACAATTGGACGAAAATGCCGTTAATGAACTTAAAAAATCCCTTAAAATAGGAGAAAATAGGGTTTTAACGGCAGGAAGTACTCACCAGGGAGAAGATGAAATGGTTTTAAACGTTTATAACCTTTTAAAAAAAGAAATTTCCGGTTTAAAACTTCTCCTTGCTCCGAGACATCCGGAGAGAAATGAGAATGTCCTTGGATTAATCAAGTCCCGCGGGTTTAAATATGGCTTAAGAAGCCAAAAACAGGGATTTGATGAGGCCGATGTAATTTTGCTGGATACCATGGGAGAGCTGGGACAGCTCTATTCAATAAGCTACCTGGCTTTTATCGGAGGGAGTTTTTCCGGGACAGGAGGGCATAATCCCCTTGAACCAGCAATTTACGATGTTCCTGTAGTGTCCGGGCCTACGGTATTTAATTTTCGGAATATTTACCGCTTTATGACGGAAGCGGGAGCGGCAAAAATTGTCGATAACGAAGAAAACTTATACATTCAGTTAAAGTATTACCTGGAAAATGAAGATAAATATATTGAAGCAAGCAGGGCTTGCGGTGAAATTTTTGAAAAAAATAGAGGAGCTTTGGATTTTGCAATTCAAAAAATCAAAAATTATACATAAAATAAATACAACGTTTTTTTATTTAGTAATCTTGCTTTCTCTTTGTATTACCTTATGTTCAGGATTTGAGTTCTCCAGAGAGAAATTTGTGGTAATAAAGAGCAGGAAAATATTTCTGGAAATCGCTGATAGTCCCAAAAAACAAGAACAGGGCTTAATGCATATAAACCGATTGCCGGAAAATTTCGGTATGATATTTCTTTTTGACCGGGCGGAACCTCGTTCATTCTGGATGAAGAATGTGGAAATCCCTCTGGATATAATATTTATCAGAAAAAATATTATTGTGGATATTCATAAAAATGTCCCCGTTGATAAGGAAAATAAAGGTTCTATATACGAAACAGCTCATAAAGCCGACTGTGTAATAGAGGTGAACGCCGGTTTCTGCGATAAATACGACGTAAAACCCGGAGACAAGGTTATTTTAAGCAGGGATATTTATCTCCGGTGGAAGCGGCTAAAGTATTTAACCGCTATACCGGTTTATGAGTTTTAAGGACAGCGAAAAATGCTTGAGTACTTTTTAAGCAATCCTTACATGCCATTGCAGTGCTTAGAGCCTATCCAGGAAATAATTTATAGACAGAACCGAGCAAACACTTGTCATTGCGAGGCGGCGCTTCGCGCCGCCTCGCAATCTGTCCAGTCAGCATTATGGTCTGAAAGCCCATCCAGATAGATTACCATCCTGAAACAAGTTCAGGACAGGCTTCCTCGTAAATGACATTGTTCGTTTATTTTTTTATTTCCTGGATAGGCTCTTAGTGAATGAAAGATTTGATAAAAAATGTAAAGATAAAATGTTTAATATTTAAAAAAAATTTTTTTGCTTATAATTACAAAAGCTCTTCTAGCTTGGTGTTTAATTTAAACTTTAAAAAATCTGTAAAAAATTTTAACATTTTTTTTGAAAGACTTGACTAGAAAATTAAAACTACATGTGGTAAATTAAATATAGAGCTTAGTGTAAAATAAACACTTAATTTTACAAAATTTAATATTTTATAATTGCTCAATTGAAAATAATCCAGGCAAATTATATACCGAGGCAGTAAAGGCAATTTTAAAAAAACTTGTTGCATAAGCTGCAGAGATTTACAAATTATCTTTAAGACTAAAAAAATGGAGGCCAAAGAAAATGGTATTACTAGCTGACACGAAAAAAGAAAAAACAACTGTGGCAAATGAGGAATTTGAAAAATATTTATTCGAACAAAGAACCATGACAACGTTTAATGGAATAGAAGTTGCAGAATTTTCTTGGTATAAAAGGCTTTTAGGTCTTAAAGCATAAGCGGTCTTTATATTTTAAAATAAGTTTAAAAAAACCGGCTAAAAGCCGGTTTTTTTAAACTTATTTTTATAATTTTTCACCTTCAGTTGTAACATAATTGGTGTAATATGATTCAAAATCGTTTTTATGGCTGATTATATTTAACCTTTCCCCATAAAAGGTCTTTTGGAGCGAATAGCGAATTTCTTCAATTTCATCATAAGTTAAAACTCTTTCAGCAAATATAATAACGTCTGTATCTCCCAGTACTTTATCGCAGTGATTACAGGAAGAAAAAAGATAAATCCTGCACTCGGGAAGAATAGACGCTACCTTATCCTTAATAAATGACCTTTGCAATGAGGTAATGTTCATAAGCTAAAGTTTAAAATTATAAAAAATTAAGAAAAAAGATGCCGATCCTGTAAACAATTTTATCATATAAAATAAATTTGATGTTTGTAATTTGTTGAAATATTAAAATTTACTAAGAAAAACTTCATCGACAATTTTTCTTGAAGTCTTGTCAACTTCCAAGATATCATCATATGAAGGATTATTTATGTTGTCAAGCTGTTCAAGGGATTCAGCAACGATATGGGCAATATCTGTTAATCTGATTTTTCCCTGCAAAAAGGCATAGACAGCTTCCTCGTTAACCGCATTAAGCACAGCAGGGCATGTCCCTCCTTTTTTTCCGGCTTCATAAGCGAGTTTTAGACAGGGAAACCTGTTTAAATCCGGGGGCTCAAACTCCAGGTTGGAAATTTGAGTTAAATCCAGCGAGTTTGATTTTATACCAGGATATATACCGGGATATGTCAAGGCAAACTGAATGGGTATGTGCATACTCGGCAGGCCCATCTGGGAAATCACGCTTCCGTCAAGGAATTCCACTGCCCCATGAATTACGCTTTGCGGGTGTATAACCACTTTTATTTTGGTGTAATCCAGGCCGAAAAGCCAATGAGCTTCGATAACCTCAAGTCCTTTGTTCATAAGAGTAGCGGAATCCACCGTGATTTTATCCCCCATAAACCAACTGGGATGGTTAAGAGTGTTTTCTACGGTTGCATTTTGAATTTCCTCCGGGCTTTTTGTCCTGAAAGGCCCGCCCGATGCGGTAAGTATAATTTTATTAACTAAAGAGTAATCCTTGCCTTTAATACACTGGTAAATTGCTGAATGTTCGCTATCTACAGGAATTATCGACACTTTTTTCTCTTTTGCCAGCCTGGTTACGATGTTTCCCGCTGAAACAAGTGTTTCTTTATTGGCAAGCGCAACATTAACCCCGTTATTTATAGCAGAAATTGTTGGCTCAAGCCCGTTCAATCCGGTCACTGCCACAAGCGCCAGGTCATTGCGGGAATTTTCGGCAATTTGCTTTAACCCGTCTTTTCCCCATACAATTTCTATGCCCTTAAACTCTTTGCCCAGCCGGAATGCCAGCTCCCGTGTTGCCACAGAAACAAGCTCGGGTTTATGCTTTGCAATTTGTTTTTTTAAAAGCTCAAGATTTCTCCCGGCAGCAAGCCCAAAAATATTAAAACTTCCCGGAAGTCCGTCTACAACTTCCAGGGCCTGTCTCCCTATAGAGCCTGTTGAGCCGAGTATTGAAATAGTTTTTGTCATTTTTATAAACAATATATCTTGCGTTTGATATTATTATTATACTTGTAAAATAAAGGCAAAATACAGGAGTAACCGAAATGATTATAAAAAAGCTGACTGTCGGGGCTTTTGCTTCCAATAACTATCTGGTTATTTGCGAAGATACGAAAGAAGCCGTATTAATTGATGCGGGCGGGAATTACAGAGCTACAGAGGATGAAATAAAAAGGTCGGGCGCCAGTTTAAAATACATTTTTTACACCCATGCCCATTTAGACCATATCTCAGGCGACAGGGAGCTTAAAAGAAATTTTCAGCTTAAGACCTACTTACATAGGGACGATAAGTTTCTTGTAGATAAATTTAAAGAACAGCTGTCGATGTTCGGAATGCAGGAAGTTGAAAGCCCAATTATAGATGAATATATAAATGACGGGCAGGAACTAAAGGTCGGCAACCTGAAATTCAAAGTTATCCATACCCCCGGGCACTCTCCGGGAAGCGTCTGCTACCTTGTAAAAAGCTCGCTTTTCTCAGGCGATACTCTTTTTGCGGATTCAGTCGGAAGAACCGACCTGCCGGGAGGCTCTTATGAACGGCTGGAAAAATCAATTGTGAACAAGTTATTCGCTCTTGATGAAAACATTAAGGTTTACCCCGGGCACGGTGCTGTCACTACAATCGGGCATGAAAAACAAAATAACCCGTTTTTTGGATTAAACTCCAGGATTTAGTATGAGAATAAAAATTTGTGGAATAACGCAAACCCGGGATGCACTGCTTGCTCAAGACGCAGGGGTATGGGCTGTTGGCTTTATATTCGTTGAAAATACACCCAGGTATGTAACTCCCGAAAAAGCACGGGAAATTACAGATAAGCTTTCAGAAAAGACTGAAAAAGTCGGCGTTTTTTTAAATTCGCCTTTAGACATTATTTCAAAAATTTGCAAGCTGGCAGGCATTACAAAAATCCAGCTCCATGGCGATGAAACCCCGGAATTTTGCCGGGAAGTCAATGAAGTTACGGGAAAAGATATAATAAAAGCCTTCAGGATTAAGCAAGAAAATGACATAAGCAGTATGGTATCTTATAAAGATTCCGCTTCATATGTACTTCTTGATACATTTTGCGAAACCCAACATGGAGGAACCGGAAAAACTTTTGACTGGAAAATCGCAAAAAAAGCACAGGTATTTGGCATTCCACTAATCCTCGCCGGCGGGTTAACCCCTGACAATATAGTTAAAGCTTATCAGGAAGTTAAACCTTTTGCGCTGGATATATCAAGCGGGGTTGAGGAATCTAAAGGCGTTAAATCCCCTGAAAAAATAGCTAAAATTAAAGCTCTCTTATGATATGGAGGTGCGAAGCGCCGACAAGGCAATCTGTCCAGTCAGCATTATGGCAGGGTCTTTCAATTCTGGAATTAAAAAAGATATGTCATGCCGTGCTTGACACGGCATCTAGCCAACTTTTACTTATCGCGTATCAGCATTAATTG
>JANQIY010000366.1 GCA_028281965.1 Candidatus Gastranaerophilales bacterium | reverse complement strand
CAATTAATGCTGATACGCGATAAGTAAAAGTTGGCTAGATGCCGTGTCAAGCACGGCATGACATATCTTTTTTAATTCCAGAATTGAAAGACCCTGCCTTATTTGATATTACCAAATTTGATATTACCAAATTTTTTACTTTTTATTTTGAAAATTTTATTAAACATACAAAATTTTTTGTTTACTACTTATAGCAGTTACTCAGCGGTTCAGATGACACAATGCGTAAGAATTTTTTCTCTGTTACTTAGTCAATTTTTTTAATTTCTTTGTTTTTATATATATATGCGTATTATTTAATAATGAATAGTTATATACTCGAGGAGGTTAAATTGGTTATAAAAAAATTAGCAAATTTAGAAATTCTTGATGACGATAGTTTAATTGAAGAAAGAAAAACAATTACAAAAAATGTGGGTATTGCTCTTGGATACTCTTTTAAGCAATTTAAGGAGAATAATGAAACAGGATTTGCTGATAATGCCCTTGGAAGCAATAATTTAAACGATTGCATACTTTAGGCTGCAAAAGCTGTCTTGTTGAAATCTGCAAAGCTTTACATTTCCTGATTTTGGTTTTTAACCAGGCGGGTTCCCGGGTTTTTTTCTAAATACTTCTACCCAGACTTTCACACTTTTTTCTTCAGTTTCTGAAATTGGATAGTATATAATTTCGTTTATGCCTTTTTTAAGAAAATTATCCAGCGGAATCCTGATTTTTTCATGATTTAGCTGCGTTTTTTTGAGTTCTATTTTTTTTGAATTTATAGAAAAAGTAAAATCCTCAATTAATTCAGGATTTTCAATAAGCAAGTCCGCTTTAGCTCTTGCAGAGACGAATTCCTGTTTTATGGGAGAAACCACATATTCTGAAGCTATATAGATAGGCCAGGTACCAATGGCGACTCCTGTGTAATAATGCCGGATAATTTCATCAAAAGTATAACCGTTGAAAGACATATAGCTTGCCCCGTACTGGCTCATCCCGACGCCATGGCCAAATCCTCCTCCGGAAGCTGTTAATTTTTTGAGATAACCGCCATTTATTACATTATCAAAGACTATGTTTGCGCTTGGAAGAGCCTTTGCGTTTTTCTTAAAAATTCTTCTTATAAGGAGTTCTTTTTTTATAACCCATTCACCTTTGTCGGTTTTTACAGAAAGAGCAATGATTTTGCCTGAAACTCCCCTTGAGAGAACGTCCACTCTTATTATTTTGCCAATATCCCCGTTTCGTTTAAACTGTGGAGAAATCAGGCCGGAAGACGTGTAATTGTTTAAGGTGGAATTTAATACCTGTCGAAGTTCTTCGCCTGTCCATTCCCTTTGCCAGCGGTAATAACGGGATTTTTTGTCAAATGAAGCCGGATTGGTGGTGTAAAAAGCCCTTGCCTTTTTATCAGTATTTAAAGGAGTTGTTTTACCGTCATCAGGAAGGCCTTTAAGGTAAGGCAGGGGTTTTGCCGGGAAATTCCCGCCTCCCGGCTCTGAGAAAGCATTTTCGTAATTTTCTGTATGTCCGCCCGCGGCGGAGCTGTATAACGCAATAATAACCTGTCCGTCATAGAGAGCTACCAGCCCTTTTGTTGATTCTATTGCCTGGTTTGATTCCGGAGCCTCGGTGTTGTATCCAAAATATACTTGCGAATGCACGGAATCGCACACGTCAAAATGAGGATATAGCTTTACCCTGGGTCTTATAGCATAATTTCTGGCTGCGATTGCCTGGGCTTTTAGGGCTTCCATCCCGAAAGACGGGGGAAGTTCATTAGGTACAACTCCTTTTAAGTAATCTTCAAGCGGAAGAACGTTCACCAGCGCCAGTTTGTCTTTTTTACCGGGAACCCTTATTATTTCAAAATTCCCGCGGTATGATGCCTGTTTGCCTTTTCTTTTCAGGCCCATCACTTTTATCGGGTTTTCCGATAAAGGTTTAATCCTTACGGGGCCAAATATACTTTCGGCTATTTTTTTATCATTTTTATAAATTTTTAAAGAGTTTTTTTCAATTTCAAATTTTAAAATATCCCCGGGTGATGTTTGACAGATATTTGAGTTGAAAAACTTATCCAGCAGTTCAAGCGGGCCGTCCGAAGAGAGGCTGATCTCTTTGTAGTCCAGCTTGCTGAAGTTGTTATTACTTATACTTACTCTTATAAGGCCTTCAGTACGGGTTGAGGTAAATCCTTCCTTGCCTGGCGAGTCAGAAATGAATAAAAGCCCTATAATCACCAGGCAAGTAGTAAAAATTACTGTTTTATATAACTTCATCAGGAAAAATCCGATTAATTGATATTTTTATCTTAACTATTATTATGATTATATACGGACTGCTAAATAGTCAAGTCTGTTCAGCAATAGTAATATTGTAGCTGATTTTACAGTTTTCTAACAATGTTGGAATCATAAAAAATCCTTTTTAAAAGCAGCTTTGCCAGCTCAGTTTTTGGCATTTGGGAAATTTTTTCACCCTGGTTGCTCTTATGGGTAAAAATAATTACTTCATTGTAATCACTTTCAAACCCTGTATTATTTTGAGAGACATCGTTGGCAACGAGAAAATCCGGTTTTTTTTGCTCCAGTTTCTTGAGAGCGTTTTGCTCTAAATTTTCCGTTTCTGCGCAAAACCCTACAACCAGCTGCTCAGGCGTCTTAATTTTTGAAATTTCTTTTAATATATCAGGATTTTTTACCAGCTCAAGGTTTATTTCATCATTGTCTTTCTTAATTTTATTTTCCGCAACCTCTTTTACCCGGTAATCAGAAACCGCAGCGGCCATAAAAAGCGCATCATAGGATGGGAATTGGGAAATCACAGCTTCCTGCATTTGTTTGGCCGAAGGGGTTTCAATTGTTTTATATGGTTTACTTAATTTATTTGTTGATATAAGACAGACATCAGCGCCAAAGTTATAAGCAGCATCAGCTATTGAAACGCCCATTTTCCCTGAGCTCCTGTTTCCTATGTACCTGACCGGATCAATAGGCTCTTTTGTCCCTCCGGCAGTAACCAGTATTCTTTTCCCTTGTAAAAATCTTTGTCCTTCAAGTATCTCAGCAGCTTTATCATAAATATCGTCAACACAAGCCAACCTTCCAGCTCCTTCATAACCGCATGCAAGCTCTCCCTCATCGGGGGAAACCATATAATACCCGGCTTTTATCAGTTTATCGACATTTTGCCGGACAAAACAATTATTCCACATTTTAGAGTTCATAGCAGGCGCAAAGACAACGGACTTATCAAAGGCCGATATTAATGAAGTCAAAAGATTATCGCAAACCCCGTTAGCTATTTTGCTGATAGTATTAGCGGAAGCCGGCGCAATCACAAATAAATCAGCCTCGTCGGCAAGGCTGATATGCTCGGGCTTCCATTCAAATTCCTCAAACTGACGGATAAATACCGGATTCCTGGTAAGCGTCCTGAGAGTAGTTTCCGTTACAAAATTCAAGGCATTTGGGGTCAATACAGCCTTAACTTCCGCGCCGGATTTGACAAACAACCTTATCAAGGAACACGCTTTATAAGCTGCAATTCCTCCTGTAATCCCTAAAAGTATTTTTTTCCCTGTCAGTCTCATTTTGGGCAATTTTTTGTTTTATTCATTTCTGCTGTTATTATCGATTCAAGTTTTTGGTAAGAATTTTCCAGTATATCATTTACGATACAGTAATTAAATTTATCTTTTTTGGCCACTTCAGATTTTACAATATCCAATCTTTTCCGGATTTCATCTTCAGACTCGGTTTTCCTTTTAAAAAGCCTTGTTTTTAACTCCTCAATTGAGGGAGGCTCAATAAAAATTAAAACAGCATCCGGTTTTGTTTCTTTAAGGCGTAACGCGCCTTTAACGTCTATTTCCAGAAGGAGGTTAACGCCCTGGTTAATAGCTGAATCCACAATATTTCTATCCGTCCCGTAATAATTTCCGGCAAATTCAGTCCATTCAATAAAATAACCATTATTTAACCTTTCAAGAAAAACATTCTTTTCAACAAAAAAGTAATGAAAACCTTCAATTTCTCCCTGGCGGGGAGGCCGGGTTGTTACTGATGTTGACAGGACAATTTCCGGGTAATCATTCAGCAAACGCCTTACAAGAGTCCCTTTCCCTACTCCTGAAGGGCCTGAAATTACAAATAATTTTCCCGTATTATCACTGTACATTGCTGTTAATATAGTTTCCCGACTGAATTTTCTTAATTATATTATAAATTATCAAAAGATTTAATATCATATTATGTAGAAAAATTAATATCTATTGCACTGACTGATTAAGGAAGAAACAAAAAATTCTTATGTAAAATTTTCAAAAATATTCCTTATTAAATTTTTTCGGTCGAGCGACCGACCGAAGGGAGGGAAGCGAG
>JANQIY010000166.1 GCA_028281965.1 Candidatus Gastranaerophilales bacterium | reverse complement strand
GGAATCTCGTTGATCCATTCATGCGCGTCACCAATTAAATGACGAGGCATTTGGCTACCTTAAGAGAGTCATAGTTACTCCCGCCGTTAACCCGCGCTTAAAATGCTGAAGCCACTCAGAATAACTTGCAGAGCACTGGGCAGAATACACAAGGTGTTCAAATCTATTTCAGACTGAAGGAAAAAAATGTAACTAAAAAAAGTTACGAAAAACATTGCACCTTGCTATGTTTTAATTAAACAGTCGGATTCCCCGAGTCC
Source organism: Candidatus Gastranaerophilales bacterium (assembly GCA_028281965.1). Taxonomy (GTDB): domain Bacteria; phylum Cyanobacteriota; class Vampirovibrionia; order Gastranaerophilales; family UBA9971; genus JANQEB01. Next base: position 975 of record JANQIY010000166.1, on the reverse strand, counting down.
GTTCCAGTTCTAAAAGAAAATATTGTGAAAACAAATATTTTTTACTTAATCTTATATATATAAAATATACCGAAATATAATTTATAAAAAGAAAAAGATAAAATATAAGTTTCAGTAACCTTCTTCTGAGCCAGTCCTTATACCGTAGGTACGGACCGAATTTGCCGACTTCCCTTACTCGTCGTGTATCTATACGACCAAAGGCTGCTAACCTTGGAGACCTGATGCGGTTATGAGTACAGACAGTATAGCAGCGTATAATTTTTTTATAAAAATAATAATATTATAAATAAATATAAATATTATTATTTTATATATATATAAAGTACGAGACAAGCTTTTCACGCCTGAGAACTTAAGGTCCGCAAACACCAGGTAAATTGTATGTGTTGAAAGCATTCTAACTAAAAATTGAAAATTATACCGAAATATAAAAAACAACATCAGATAGATGTTTCAAACAACATACACCAGTGTTATTCCCAAAAAGAGAACTTGAGTGAGTGTTTCGTACAGTAAATGCCTTCTACATTCACTCATATAAATAAATAAAAAAAAAAATATTTTTTATATATTTGGGCCATTGCTTCGAGGGGCTTGAGCGGAGTGACCAGATCCGTCAACCGCATCGGCAGGCGCGGATAGACCAGCAGATCCACAAGGCTGTAGTAGCGAGCCACCTGCTCATGGGCGACACGCCCGGTGAAGATCACCTTATCCCGAATACCCAGTGCGTCGGCCAGGCTGCGTAGCTCTTGCTCCTGGGGACCGCCCCCGACCAGCAGCAAAAGCGCCTGCGGCACATGCTCCAGAATCTCCGGCAGAGCCTTTACCGCCAGCTTCAAGCCTTCGTAAGCGTAGAAAGAACCCAGGAATCCCAGTACCTCCGCATTCGCGATGCCCAGCTCCCTGGCCAATGCCTGGTCGGGCTGTACCGGGTAGGTGAAGCGATTGAGGTCCACCGCGTTGGGAATA
>JANQIY010000164.1 GCA_028281965.1 Candidatus Gastranaerophilales bacterium | reverse complement strand
CTGAATTTTAGCAATGTGTTAATAAACGCTTTTAGAGGCTATGCTAAAAGTGATGGGAAAGCTGTTTTCAGACTTGACAAAACTTATCATGGATGTCTCCGAATTCTACAATTATTCCCGGTGCTAAGGCGCTCTTTTAATACCAAATGACCGGCACATCCACCAATGGTTTACTTTTATTCACATCTTTTGTGTAATGGATAAGAATTCGCTTGTTTTTTATTTCGATTTTGTCTGGCCATTGAACAATATCATTCGTGCTTGCAAAATAATCGATCATCTCGGTAGCTATTTCATTACCAACGGGGTTTCCGCAAGAATCGAACACGACTTTATTCGGATACAACAATAAATATTCAACTTTTTCTTGAAAACCGGTTTTTTGTATTAATAAAGTATGTACTTTTCCATTAATTGTTGCAATATCGATGAAATACATTTGTCCATAATCCTTGCAGTCATCTATATTATGGACAAATGTATAAAACGTTAAGAAACTTAAATTAGCGGCAAGAAGCAACGATATCAATATTACCGCTTTTGGCTTTATTTTAAATCCCATATTTCACTCCATTCAGATCTATATGGAAATTCCTTGGCGATACCAAGCTTGGTCATGTAATAAGAAAGCCCATCAGGTAATTTTAATACGAAATCAGGACGTTTCAACGCAATATCGGTAACAAAATTTTTATTTTTGGTGGCTTGATATTCAAAAGATTTGAAATCATATATGTTTTCAACAGACCATCTTGTAAATACTTTTCTGGCACCCATTTTAGAATTGATACATTCCAAATAAAATCGATTGTCGCTTTTCTGCAAGCGTTCGTTTTCTTGTTCTGCATACAACAAACCACTACTATCGACATATCCCAAGGTTTTTGTGTTTCGTTTGTGTAGCCGAAGATTGGAAAAATACGGTTTTGAACGAAAGCCAGTATCTCCAGATGTAATATGTTGATAAGGCTTTTGGCTTTCTATCAATTCAGCAATATATCTTTTCATCAGTGTAATCGTATCTTTTACGATAACCGACGCAGTGTAAACCTCTGGATTGATAGAAAGCGCTTCTCCCTTCCCGTGGACATAGTGCTTTGCAAGCGTAGCTGCTTCTTTCCATCCTTTGTATTTACCGCCCCACCAAAAAGCTTCAAAAACCTCTTTTAGAAATTCTTTTTCCCTACTATCAAAGACTTGCTTGTTTTTGGCTTTACATGCCAGGTAGTCGATGGCCTCTTGCATAGCGTCAAAATTTTTCTGTGACTCAAGCAGCGCCGTTTTGCCCATGTTCCAAAGCGGAGACATTGGGATATCGGCCTTTAAATCAGAGCACACACCGCCTGCTTTCACGGTTTAATATGACCCATTTTTCTAAATTCCTTTCCGGGTATCAGAGGAAATAATTCTTATACTCTTGCATTTTTTTGAAGATTCCATCCACTGGTAATGTGGCCGGCGGCCCATCCTCCATGGCGCTTTTGAAGTGTATATGACCATTCTATCTCACCGAAATTAATGTTTATATGCTCTTTCGGGAAAAACCGTTTTCCTTTAGATTCGGTTTTGACCGAGCTGATAATGCAGTTGGCCAATTTGTACCCCATGTATTTTAATTTTTTTCCTCCGGCTCGGCAAAGCTCGACAATGACACTATCGATATGGGTTCCACTTGCGCATGCGAGTGCCAACAAAGGAGAGGCCTTGTCGATGAACTTCGAAAAGGTGAATTCAGAAAAGTCAGCTCTTTCTGCGCTTGGCCCTCCGGCACTGATTGGGGCTGATGAGATGTTTTGGGAGTACGCCACCCCATATGAAGTCACCTCAATCCATCCAAAATGCTTAGCGTCGCTGCTTTCACCTTCGATGCCGTCGATTTTGATAAAAACGTTATAACTCATTTAACCGCCTTGTATGGACAGGTTCAAAAAAATATACTGGTTATCTGACTCAGCCCTAAGCTGATGGATAGTTTGCTACAAATAATGCTTTGGGCAACTACGCAAACTTAAGCAAGGCTCGTGATGGAAAGGGTTGAAGCCTTTGTTAGAGATGTTTCTAAGTTCTGCAGGGTATCAAAAATTCTCAATAGCTCGTATAGGCCAGTTGAGATGAATTTACAAGGAAAAGATTTTTCAGGATATGGTCGATGTTTGATTTCAAACCTTGACGAAAACCTCAAGCATGAAGTGCATTCGGCGGAATGACTCGACACATCGCGGGAATTCCGGGGGCATCTTTATAGGTCCAGGTTTATTTAATATAGGGTGCGAACCGATATTAGCGACGAGATGCCGGCTTCATAGGAAAAAAGTCAAGCGAAAAAAGAAATGATTTTTTTGTAAGAGGAGGTGTTTTTTCTCTTAACTTAACCTTTAATGGGTGACCCTCGAATCGGCCTCAGAAAAGAATTTCTGTTGGCGTCTATTCCCACGTTGTGTGATATGGTGAGGTATTCCTTCTGCTACAACTTGTGCTATTCTATCCATACTGGCCCGATATATTGAAAATTTGTTCTGTTGTCAATTAATATATATACTGTCCCCGGAATTCCGGAATTCTCCTCAGCATTCAAATCCTCACGAAGCTTAATCTCCTCAAGCAACGTATTAACAGAAGCCTTCAAAGTCCGAGCCTTATCAGAAAGCAAATTCTCAAGCAGAGTAGGGCTTTTATTCGAGTCAGATAGAACCTTTTCCAAAGACTTCTTCAAATCCTTATGAGCAAACGGACTCGCAGCCAATTTAGATTTATCCAAAGACGATAAATCAGCTTCAGGATATTTTTCAGGGGATAAAAATTTGTTCTCCATATTTATTATTATGGAGTGCAAGAGAATTAAAAGCTTGTATAAGGAAAGGAACCAAAAAAATTACAAGCGGCAAGTCACTTCATCATTTAGTCTTAAAAAATTCACTCAATTTTTTTTCAATCTTCCAATAAACACCCATAACAACAAAAACAAATACAATACACGCAGGTATACCTACCAATAAATTATAACTCGTCTTTTCCAAAATAAACCAAACGCCAGCTATCAGGGCTATAACAACGACAAAACCAGCAATCGACTCAAAGCAAGTTATGGCCGCAATTATTTTCAATATTTTTTTCATCTTATCGGACATAGACTTTTTTAGCGGCATCTTCGAAACGCGCTGGAAAATTAACCGCTTCCTTAATCGCGTTCAAATGTTTTTTCATTGGTTCTTCAATCAAAAAATACAACAGATCAAGACCACCAGCTTCTTTTAATTTCCGACTAAGAAAAGGATTTGATTCTTCCAAGCTCTTTCTGCCATCCGAAGCTCTCTGAGCAACACCTTGAACCATAAGAAGCCCAACAACAGTTCCAATGCCCGAAGCGGTGGCGACAGCGGATATACCCAACCTGGCGGAAAGCATCTTAAAACCCTGCGATGCTGCCATTTTTAGCAAAATTATTTTTGTAACAGATCCCACGATTTGCCTACCTATCAGCATCCTTCCGGCAAGAAATCCAACACCGACCCCAGCTTTTTTAGCAATTATCCTTAAAGTCTCTTCTGGGAAATGGGAATAATATTCGAGCAATATTATTTTTATCGCTTTATACAAAGGACCTTTTTCATCTAGCGGATATTTTAAAGCTTCAAAAATTATCTTGACAATTTGTTCGTTTTCGAGTCCGATTTCGGCTAACCTGTCTCCTCCCGAAGCTCCCAGTCCCTCGGCTGTCCTCTCAATACCATGAACAATGTCCTCGCCAACGGAATAAACACCCTTGCCAATAGCAACACTTATATCAATTAATGAATCCAGATAATCAGCCATTTTGTCTCCAATTCAAAAATCTAAATTCAAATTTTACAATTTTTTTCCAGATTCCATCCGCTGGCAATGCTCCCAGCCGCACCACCACCTTGCCTTTTTTGCTGAATGTATCGCCATTCAATTTTTCCAAAATTGATCTTAAACGTTTCAGCAGGAAATATTTTTTCGCCGCCGCCAGATACAATCTCGCTAATGAGACAATTGGTTAGTCTATATTCCATAAACTTCACCTTTTCGCCACCAGCCCGACAAATTTCAACGGTAATATTGTCTATGTGGGTTCCCGCAGCACATGCCAAAGCCAATTTAGGCGACGACTTATCAAGTTGCTTTGTAAAAACAAAATCTTTAAAACTAGCTCTTTCCGCACTCGCACCACCAGCACTACTCGCAGTCGAGGAGATTTTTTGGTTCAATCCCGTCTTGAAATAAAGGGCCTCAATCCACCCCTCATGCGCATCATCCGAACTTTCACCCTCAATCCCGTCGATCTTAATAAAAGCATCAAAAGCCATGAACATTGTCCCTTTAGTTTATCAGCAAAAAATAATAAAGCCTAAACCTTCCACAAACGAACTTTCCTTATAGGCTTAAAGCCATTTTGTCAAAGGCAATTTTTTTTGTAACTACTCACCCGCTTCAACATTGATCTCAGTAATTGAGCCAGCCAATGCCGCGTAATTCCGCGGACAGTATATCTATTTTGGTCTTGCTTTTCGTCCGGGTCTTTGTGGCTTCAAAATCCTATCAAGTTTTTGTTCGAGCATGTGAACAAAAGAATCACTGCCTAAGGGCCGTCCCGTTCGTTCATGTTTGCGAAAGGTTTCTCTTTGCTCGAAAGATTTCGCTTTCGACAAAAAACGCTTCCAATCATCTTGAATAATTGAAAGTGCAGGGGACACATTCACGAGAATATCGTCTTTGGCGTTGATGTGAGCAGATGCGCTGC
>JANQIY010000295.1 GCA_028281965.1 Candidatus Gastranaerophilales bacterium | reverse complement strand
TACCGCAAAAATGCATGAGCTTATGAAACAGCACAACTTAACCATAAATCCTTTTTCTAAGGTTATAGACTACAATCAAGGCTGGTTAAGCCAGGTTGTGCTTGGCAAGGAGCCTGTATCCAAAAAGTTGATGCAGAAATTATGCGTCTTTTCCGGCCTGCCGGAAGAGGAAATTACCAGCTGGTCTGTTGCCGATAAGTATTCAACCGAGTCAATACAAACAGCGCTGGAGTGTTACAGTTAAATTTAACCCCCACAAAACTGTCAGCGGAAATTACGATTATAGCAGTCGGTCAGCGGTTCAGACGGCACAATTTATTTTCCGGTTCTATTACATAACCTGTTTCAGGTACGCCTCGATGAATTCATCTATATTGCCGTTCATAACAGAATCCACGTTGCCTGTTTCATGGTTTGTCCTGTGGTCTTTAACCATTTTGTAGGGATGAAAAACATAAGAGCGGATCTGGCTGCCGAAATTCACGTCCATAACCTCGCCTTTTAGCTCGGCTATTTTCTTTTCCTGCTCAGCCTGCTTTATCGCCAGCAATTTCGAGGCTAAAAGCTGCATTGCAAGTTCCCTGTTTTGAGTCTGGGAACGCTCCTGCTGGCATTTTACCGCTATTCCCGTTGGTTTATGGACTATTCTTACCGCGGTTTCCAGCTTATTAACGTTCTGACCGCCGGCTCCCCCGGATCTCATCGTGGAAACTTCTATATCATCAGGGTTTATTTCGATTTTAGATTCTATATCATCCGTAACAGGGCTAACTTCAAGAGAGGCAAAACTCGTCTGGCGTTTGCTGTTTGCGTTAAACGGCGATATCCTGACCAGTCTGTGGACTCCTTTTTCAGCTCTGGCGTAACCATAAGCGTACTTGCCCGATACCCTGAAAGTCGCGCTTTTAATCCCGGCCTCGTCACCTGCGGAAGTATCCAGGATTTCCGATTTCCAGCCGCGGATCTCCGCCCAGCGAAGATACATCCTGAAAAGCATTTCCGCCCAGTCCTGGGCATCAGTTCCCCCGGCTCCTGCGTTTACAGTTAAAATAGCGTCGGAATCGTCATATTCACCGCTGAGTTGTTTTTGAAGTTCCCAGCTTTCCAGCTCCTTTTGCAGTTTTTGGATATTTCCCTCAATTTCCGGGTATAAAGATTCATCCTGCTCTTCTTCGGCAAGTTCCAGAAGGGTTTCTGTGTCTTCAACACAGGTCTTCCAGGCGTTATACCTATCAATTTCACTTTTAACGTCGCTTAACTCTCTTGATAAGTCCTGGGCAGCCTGCTGGTCATTCCAAATATCAGGAGATTGAAGCTTTTCCTCAAGTTGTCTTATCTGCTTTTCAGCTCCTTCAGGGTCAAAGACAACTCCTTACCTGCTTAAGGCTCTCGTTAATTTCTTCCAGGGCTTTTTTATATTCCAGGGTCACAACTTTATTCCTTAATATTTGTTTACATCTACTAATATTTTAACAATTTTATATTTTAGCTTACTTAAAAAAAACAGAGGTTACAAATTTAAAAAAAGAGGAAAAATTATGGAATTGGCAGGAAGGCCTACTTTAATAGCTTCAGGTAATAGACATTTTGTTTATTACCCTTTATTCAGGGAAAGAAGAATGGGAAACACTACAGGTGTAGCTGTCGAGGCTCATATGGCAGGCCAGAATGGCTCAACATTTGGAATAGTAGATCAAGGGGATATTAAGTTTAAGGAAGTTAGAAATGGAGGAATGCTCGACGCAATAGTCTAATAAAAAAGTAGTCATTAAGATATGACATAAAAAATAGATAGTGGTAATTGTAACTGATAAACAGCGTAATTTATGCGAGCCGTAAATTTTATAATAAGAGCCTATCCAAGAAATAATTTATAGACAAAACCAGGTAAGAGTAAACACTTGCGAGGCGGCGCGAAGCGCCGCCGTGGCAATCTGTCCGGTTAACATTATGGGCTGAAATCCCATCCAGATAGATTCCCACGTCGGGCAGAATAGCGTTTATATCAAATAACCGGGCTTATTTGCCTGCCCTCCTCGTAAAATGACATTGTTCGTTTATTTTTTTATTTCTCGGATAGGCTCTTAATGATTGCCAAATTTTAAAATATTAAATTGCTTTACATTTTTTACTTTATTGATCTTAACAGAATAGACAAATTATTTTATTCGGGTTGTAATTTAATTAATAATAATAACTATAGGTAAATTAAAAAATGAGCAACAGGGAAAATAAAAAAATAAAAGTATCCTTTCCTCATATGGGAAGCCTTCATATAGTGCTGTCGTCACTGGTAAAATCGCTTGGAGGAGAAGTTGTGATGCCTCCAAAAACCACTAAAAAAACCCTTTCTATCGGGACAAAACACAGCCCGGAAGCAATTTGTCTTCCATATAAGCTGCTTCTCGGCAACTATATAGAAGCCGTTGAAAAAGGCGCCGAGGCCGTACTCATGATTAGCAGCCCCGGAATTTGCAGGCTGGGAGAGTATAGCAAATCAATCAAAAATGCCATGGAAGACCTTGGTTACAAGATAAAATATATCGATGTCGACCTTTATAAGGGTAAATTTTTTGAATTATTACACATAATGAAGGCAGTAACCGGGAATAACAATATAATAGATGTTGGAAAGGCAGTATTACTATCTTTTAACAAAATATTCATACTGGATAACCTTGAAAATATTCTTTCTTACTATAGAGCAAGGGAATTTGAAACCGGAGAAACAGAGAGGGCTTTTAACAAGTCATTAAAATGGATAGACGAGGCCGCTACCGGCAAAGAGCTTCAGGAAGCCAACAATGAAGCTATATCTGAAATCAAGAAAACTCAAATTGATGAAAATAAAGAAGTCTTAAAAGTTGATATTACAGGTGAAATTTTTATGGTACTGGACCCGTTTTCTAACCAGCATATTGAAAGAGAACTGGGAAGACTCGGAGTTGAGAGCAAAAGGAGCATGAACCTCAGCGGCTGGCTAAAAACAGCGATTATCCCGAAAATTCTCAGAAAAGGCGAAACCCATCTTGAGAGAGCTTTCAGGTTTGCCAAGCCCTACTTAACAAGAGACATAGGAGGGGATGCTATTGAATCGGTAAGTGATGTAGCCTATGCTACAAGCAAGGGTACGGATGGAATTATCCATATCAGTCCTTTTACGTGCATGCCGGAAATTATGTCCCAGAATATTTTCCCGAAAATGAGGCTGGACGGGGCATTGCCAATCCTGGCGCTTGTGCTTGACGAGCAGACAGGAAGAGCCGGTTATGTGACAAGACTGGAAGCGTTTGTAGACCTTATGAAACGCAGAAAAAGACAGCTTATTCAAAAACCGGTTTAAAGTTGACCTATAATTTAAATAAGCAGTCAAAAATTAATGCATAATTTAATATGAATGAATTTACTCATAAAACTGTCCTGTTAAATGAGGCTGTTGAACTTCTTGACTGTCGGCAAGGCAGGTTATACATAGACGCAACCGCAGGCGGCGGCGGTCATTCCATTGAGATTGCAAAAAGAATCGCGCCTGACGGCAGGTTAATCATGCTGGATGCCGACCCTGCGGCGATTCAGGCATGCTCAGCCCGGCTGGAAGAGTATAAAGAAATCGTAACAATTATAAGGTCAAACTACTCAAGGATTCCTGACATTTTAAAGGATCTTAACATAGACAAAATAGACGGGGGTATCCTTTTTGACCTGGGAGTTTCTTACTATCAGTTGACTTCAGAGGAAAGAGGGTTTAGCTTCCAGCAGGAATCCAGGCTTGATATGAGAATGGACCCGGACAATCCCCTTACCGCCTATGATATTGTAAATTCCTGGCCTGAAAAGGAGTTACAGCGCATATTCCATGAACTTGGGGAAGAGAGGTATTCCCGCAGAATAGCTGGAAAAATAGCGGAAATCCGGAAAATAAAAAAAATAAGCACAACGAAAGACCTTGCAGACCTTGTTTTAAAGACCATTCCACGGGGCGGGCAGAAAATTCATCCCGCAACAAGGGTTTTCCAGGGACTGCGGATTGCCGTTAACCGGGAACTTGAAATTATTGAGGAAATCCTGGAAAAAGTGGTTCACTTATTGGCTAAAAATGCTAGAATAGTTGTAATAAGTTTCCATTCACTGGAAGACAGGCTTGTTAAAAACGCTTTTAAGAGCTTCTCGGCAAGATGTACATGCCCGCCGGAAAAAATAGTTTGCGAATGCGGACCGCCGATTTTGAAGGTGATAACGAAAAAGCCTGTAACTCCGTCAGCCGGTGAAGTTAAGGAAAATCCACCGTCAAGGAGCGCAAAGCTCAGGGCGGCTGAAAAAATTACCTGATTTTTGGAAGCAATAATAAGCCCAGGGTTTACAGAGGGATAAAATGATGTTATCTCAAGGTTTAAAGGAAAATAAAAAAAAGAAAATATCAATCGCCAGAAAATCTCCCGTAAAAGGAAATCTTCCTGAAAGCATTAATGCTTATAAAAAGCCCGGAATTTTGAAAATAAACACAATTCTCGCATACTCCTTAATTCCGGCGATTTTAACGTCTATGATAAGCTATCTTGGGGTTATAGCAAAAGAAAACAGGGTAAAAGACCTGCATTTCCTGACAAATAAATTAAATTACGAAAATATAGAGCTGCAAAACAGGGTTGATTATCTTAAATCTTTTTATACGATTGAAGACAAGGTTCAAAAAATAGATTTCCTGAAAAAAGCTGATAAAGTAATGGAAGTGCCCCGAAAGAGCAAGAAACCGGTTTTGATGGATAATAAACAATTTTTTCAAGTAACATCAGTTCCCGGCTATTAATTACCTGTCAATTAACCAGGGTCTTTCAATTCTGGAATTAAAAAAGATATGTCATGCCGTGCTTGACACGGCATCTAGCCAACTTTTACTTATCGCGTATCAGCATTAAT
>JANQIY010000293.1 GCA_028281965.1 Candidatus Gastranaerophilales bacterium | reverse complement strand
ATTTGCTTTATGTTCTTGACTTTAATCACACAATCTTCGCAGCATGAATGAGCTAATGCGTTAGCTCCCGCTTCGCAAACAAATATTGCTCAGTCATATCCTGGCTTTTGGCTAATTAGAGATTGGGGTTAACTAACCCCAATTACGGGTTAAGAATTTATTGTTGAGGATTTATGCTTTTTGCTATAATAAAAGACTAATATTATCGGGGAGTTTTAAATGTTTTTCTACGCTGATTTGCACATACACTCAAAATATTCCCGCGCGACCAGCAAAAACTGCAATCTGGAAGAACTTGCGGCCTGGGCTCAAAAAAAAGGCTTAAGCGTCATATCTACGGGTGATTTTACCCATCCGGCATGGTTTAGCGAAATAAAAGAAAAACTCGTTCCTGCTGAAGCCGGTGTTTTCAGGCTGAGAAAAGATATTGAAAAACAAATCTTTAAAAATAATGCCCCTGTAAGATTTCTGCTGTCAGTTGAAATTTCAACCATATACAAAAAAGGGGATAAGACAAGAAAAGTCCACCATGTTGTCTTTGTGCCTGATTTCGCAGCTGCGGAAAACCTCAGGGAAAAACTCGCTGCTGTTGGAAACATAGTCTCTGACGGTCGTCCGATACTTGGGTTAGACTCAAGAAACCTCCTTGAAATGACACTCGGCTCAGGCGAAGGCTCATATATAATTCCGGCGCATATCTGGACGCCATGGTTTTCGGCATTAGGCTCAAAGTCCGGCTTTGACTCGATACAGGACTGCTATGCAGACCTTGCAGACCATATTTTTGCAGTGGAAACCGGGCTGTCATCAGACCCGGAGATGAACTGGCGGGTTTCCAGCCTGGATAAATACAGACTGGTATCTAATTCCGATGCTCATTCCCCGTCCAAGCTTGCCAGGGAGGCCACGGTCTTTGATACGGAACCTGACTATTTCAGTATCCTGAAAGCGTTAAAAACCGGCGAAGGCTATGTGGGCACAGTGGAATTTTTCCCTGAAGAAGGGAAATACCACGAAGACGGGCATAGAAAATGCGATGTTTGCATGACCCCGGAAGAAACCATAAAGCACAAAGGAATCTGTCCGGTATGCCATAAACCCCTGACAATAGGAGTTATGCACAGGGTTAACGAGTTAGCTGACCGCAAAGAAGAGAATTTTACCCTTCCTCAAACAGCAGGAAAAGTTTTCAGCCTTGTTCCCTTGCAGGAAATTATCTCGGAAATTATGCAGGTTGGCCCCTCCAGCAAGTCAGTAACCAATGTATACGAAAACATAATACAAAAACTGGGGCCTGAGCTGGCTATTTTAAGGGAAGTGCCTATAGATGACATATCAAAAGCTGACTCGCCGCTTCTTGCAGAGGCGATTTCCCGGTTAAGAAAGGGAAAAGTCATAAGAAAAGCAGGTTTTGACGGTGAATACGGAGTTATAAGGCTGTTTGAGGATAGTGAGCTTGTAAAAAAAAATTTTATGAACCTGGCGCTTGATATAGAAATCCCTGTGAAAAAAGCAGGGAAGCCTATCTACCGGTCTTTACCTGTTGAAATGCCTGAATTGAGTTGTTCAACCAGTGACAATAAGTGTGAAACTCCCGTAAAAAGCGGGGGAATGCTTTCCGGCCTTGATGAATACCAGTTAGCCGCCGTAAAAAATATGGGCAGTCAACTTTTAATAGTTGCGGGGCCAGGGTCAGGCAAGACCACCGTATTGACAAGGCGCATAGCTTATATGGTTCTGCAAAACAATGTTCTTCCCGGGAATTGCCTGGCTATAACTTTTACCCGCAAAGCCGCAAAAGAAATGCGCGACAGGCTGGATTTGCTGTTAACCGGGGATTCCGGCAGCGTCAACATCCATACTTTCCATTCCCTGTGCCTGTCCATTTTAAGGGAAAATCCCGATAAAGCAGGGATAAATCCCGAATTCAGAGTTGCAGGAAAGCAGGAAATGGATTTATACCGGGAACAACCCCGTCCGGATAATATTTTGGGATTCGATGACCTGATAATTCTTGCGTTACAGCTTCTTAATGATAATCCCGATGTCGCCAGGACTTACCGGGAGAGGTTTAAATATATTTCAGTCGATGAATACCAGGATATTGACGCGAAGCAATATGAGTTGATCAGGCTATTAGCCCCTTCAGACGGTAATTTATGCGCAATAGGCGATCCTAACCAGGCAATTTACGGGTTTAGAGGCGGGGATTCAAAATTTTTCAACAGCTTTACCGAAGATTATCCTGAATCCATTGCGATTAACTTAAAAAATAACTACCGCTCTACTAAAACCATTGTTAATGCTTCAAATCAAATGATTAATTCATACAATATAACCGCAAAATATGATAAACCTCATGAAAAAATCACTATACATACTGCTCCAACTGATAAATCAGAAGCAGAATTTGTAGTTAGCAGCATTGAAAAGCTGATTGGGGGACATAGCTTCTTTTCTATTGATACTAACAGGGCTTTTGGCGAAGAATGCGATCTTTCTTTCTCGGATTTTGCTGTTTTATACCGTACATCTTCGCAGCTGGAACCTCTGGTTGAGGCGTTTCAGAGGTCAGGTATGCCTTTTGTTAAGCTGTCCAATGATCTGCTATGCGATAAAAAACAGACCAGGAAGCTGTTAAGCCGGTTAACAGATGATGAGCCGCTTATAGAACAGATTAACAGGCTTTCTGATGAATTCAGCGGGGAAGTTGATGATCATATCCTGAAATACCTGGTCAGATTAGCCCAAAACTATTGCCAAAAGGATGAGTTTATCCATGAAGTATCTCTTTTATCAGAAGTAGATACGCTTGACCAAAGAGCTGACAGGATTTCGCTATTGACTCTGCATTCTTGCAAGGGATTGGAATTTAAATGCGTTTTTGTAGTTGGTTTGGAGCACGGCATCATGCCTCTTTACCGTGCGCAGGATCCTGGTGAGGTTGAAGAGGAAAGACGTTTATTATACGTGGGCATGACAAGGGCTGAGCAAAGGTTATTCCTGACACGCGCCATCAAAAGAAAATGGCGGGGGATTTATAAAAACCTGGAACCTTCACCTTTTCCGGAAAAAATTGAAAATGAGCTGCTAAACCTCAGCAGATTTGAAAAAACATATCAGGAAAAAGAAAAATCCCTCCAGCTTAAGCTGTTTTAGGGCCGTCATTCTGAACTTTTTTAATTCATTACTTATTTTTAAAGTGAACCGGTATTGACTTTAGCAAGTGTATTTGATAACATTAATACAGGTATTAAATGAGAATTATTCTCAATAAAGATTTCGTAAAAAACTATAAAACAAAAAAGCAATTATAGAAAATTATATGTTTTACTAATAAAGAAAAATAACGAGGCAAATATGGTTAGTCTTTGTGAATTAAAAATCGGACAGGAAGCAGAAATTTCACAATTCCTGGATACCGGTATAAAGTGCAATTCTCAAAGGTTTGGGCTTTTTGAGGGTGGAAAAATCAAATGCATAGCAAAACCCGGACCGGTAATAGTCGAAATCAGCAGGCAGGTAATTGCTGTTGGCGAGAACCTTTCAAGAAAAATTTTTGTAGATGTCTGTGAAAACTAATAAATAATATTAAGCAAAGCTGGCTTGAAAAAAGAACTTTATTATAGTAAACCTGAAAATAATTCCGGAACGAGCAAGGTTCTGAACAAATTATAAAAAGGATTATTTTTAACGCCTGGTCAGGACAATTTAATTCTAGCTGACCCACTTTAGCTTAAAGCAATTAGATAGGTCGTAAAACCAGGTATAATTTTTCACTGTTATAATGTTTATTGTATTTGTTTTATAACATCGGGGACAGGTTTAAATATATGGCAACAGCCTTTCAGGACTTAAAAAAGAGACATCTTCTGCTGGTTTCAGATAAAAAAAGTTCTTTTCCGGAATTATGGAAGGATTTTTTGGAATTTTACCCGGATATAACAGCTGTTAATGATAAATATAATAATTTAAAATTAAGCTATAAGCAGTTATATGAATATATTTGCTGGTTTGCATCAGGTCTTCAACATCTGGGCCTGGAAAAGGGGGATCATATCTGTTTATTTTCGGAAAACAGCTCTAAATGGCTGATTGCGGATCAGGCTGTGCTTACGGCAGGAGCTGTTAATGCTGTAAGAGGTTCTCAAACTCCTTGTGAGGAATTCTTTTACATAATTGAACACAGCGATAGCAAGGCCCTTATTGCGGAAAACCTTGAAACTATAAATAAACTCGCCGTTTATCTGGAAAATCACCCTCCGGAATTTATTGTATGTCTTTCCGAGGAAGAAATTCCCGCTGAGATAAGGGACAATTTAAATGTTTACAGCTTTAACCAGGTTATTGCAAAAGGAAAAAGGGAGTGCTTAAAGCCTGTCAGCTTAAAAAGGGACGATCCTGCCACCATTGTCTACACCTCGGGGACAACTGCCAGTCCCAAAGGGGTTGTGATAACTCATGGAAACTTCCTATCCCAGCTTACAGACCTGACTGATGTTCTGGACTTTACCCCGGGGGAGACAGCTCTTAATCTTCTTCCAATCTGGCATATTTACGAAAGGACTTGCGAATATTACCTGCTTTCCAGGGGGATAACCCTTAATTACACCAATGTACAGAATTTTAAAAATGATATAAATGACTACAAGCCAAACTACCTGATTGCGGTACCCCGGATATGGGAAGCTATATACAGCTCAATCCAAAATGAAATGAAAAAACAGCCGGCTTTAAAGCAAAAGTTCATAAATTTCCTGTTAAAAGCCGGTGAGGTTCATATAAAATCCCGAAGGATTTTGAACAACCGCTGCATAGATAATATCAGGTTCACTATAAAAGGCAGGATCAAGGCTTTTATTGAATTTTCCCTGACGTCCATATTTTATAAACTTGCGCAAAAATTGGTTTATTCCAGGCTGGGTTCGGCGTTAGGAGGGAATTTCAAACTTGGAATCTCCGGAGGCGGGGCTCTTGCTCATCACCTTGAAGATTTCTATGAAGCGGCCGACCTTGAAATATTTGTAGGATACGGACTTACTGAAACTTCACCGGTATTAACCATCAGGAATAAGGATAACAACCTGAGAAAATCAGCAGGAAAGCCTCTAAACCAGACTGAAATAAAAATAATTGATCCAAAAACAGGAAAAAAGCTCGGTTTTATGGAAACAGGACTGGTAATGGCAAGAGGTCCACAGGTTATGAAGGAGTATTACAAGCATAAGGAAGCTACGGATAAAATTTTATCCGCTGACGGCTGGCTGAATACGGGAGACCTGGGCTGGCTTACCCCGGGGAACGACCTTGTTTTAACCGGCAGGAACAAGGACGTAATAGTGCTTTCCAACGGTGAAAACGTCGAGCCCCAGCCCCTTGAGGAGGCATGTCTTACCAGCCCGTTTATTAACCAGATAATGCTGGTCGGACAGGATAAATCTCACCTGGGGGCGCTGATTTCCCCAAACATTGAAACTGTTCGGCAATGGGCTCAAAAGCAGGATTTACAATATGCGGACTCTTCACATATCTATAGCTGCCCTAAAATCCGGAAACTGTTTAAAAAAGAGCTGAAGCAATGCCTGCAAAAACGCTCAAATGCCAGGGTTTATGAAAAAGTAAAGTGTTTTAAGCTTCTTGAAGAGCCTTTTACCGTGGAAAACGGCCTTTTAACCAGGACAATGAAGGTTAAAAAGGTAGAAATCCAGAAAAAATACCGGGATAAAATAGAAGAAATGTTTAAAATTTAAGCTGTAAAAACTGATATTATGACTGCAACATTAACCGGAATTTATAACAGAAACGAGCGTATCTGGGGAAAAGAAGCTCAACAGGAGCTTTTTAAGAAGCATGTGGCGGTGATAGGACTTGGCGGGGTTGGGAGTTACCTGGCCGAGGCCCTTGCAAGGAGCGGGGTTGGGGTCTTAACCCTTGTGGATTTTGATGTTGTGGCTGAATCTAATATAAACAGGCAGCTGCCTGCTTTAATTCCTGATATTGGAAAACACAAGGTCTGCCTTATGAAGCAGAGAATTAACCTTATAAATCCTCATATCCGGGTTAATGAAATAAATAAATTTTGCGATAACGGCCTGGTAGAGCAAATTATCGAAAAAAATGCTGATTTTGTAGCTGATGCAATAGATACCTTAAAGTCAAAAGTTGCGCTTATCGAAATATGCAGAAAAAAGTCGGTTCCTGTAATAACCTGTCTTGGGGCAGGCAACAGGGTTAAACCGGAAGAGCTTTACATAGCTGATATTTCTGAAATTGACGCAAAAAAATGCCCGTTTGCCAGAAATGTAGTTTACCAGCTGAAAAAAAGAGGTATAGAAAAAGATTTACCCGCAGTTGCAAGTCGTGAGAAACCTTTTAAAACAGAAAAAATTTCTTCTGTTGTAAAAATGGGGGATGGGGTAGAAGCCGGTGAGTTTAAAAAATTTTCACCGGGCAGTTCGCCTTTTGTACCGCCTGTTGCAGGATATTTGATGGCCGGTTTTATTGTCAGGAATTTAATCAACCTGAATGACGGGTTAGCTTAAAAGCAATTATAGCTTGATAAAAATTCCTTAAAATTTATAAAAAAAGAGGCGGCGGCTATGCGTTAGCGGGAGCACAGCCTCATTCATGCTGGCGTTAGCGGGAGCACAGCCTCATTCATGAAGCCGCCGCCCACCTTCAGGGCCCTTGCTTCCCTACATTTTTATAAATTGTTATATAAAATAGGAAGTTTTATATTTTTTAAAACCCCTAAAGTTATTTTATAATAGTCATAATGGGGTT
>JANQIY010000275.1 GCA_028281965.1 Candidatus Gastranaerophilales bacterium | reverse complement strand
AGAACCTTTTCCAGATCTTAAGGCAGGACGAAAGTTTGTTAAGTTCCCTCAATTTTTTGCCTTGACTATCAGGATTGGTCTGGACAGGAGTATTGAACAAAGTCCTGGTTTTCAAAAAAAATCACCGTTATTTTTTCTCAATGTGGCTGGCATTTTTCTGAATCAAATTTTCTCGAGAAAGCACATTGACTAGATCCTGTCTGACTGATTTGAAACCAGAAAATATTTTAGCCAACGCTGTCGGAATACAGTAAACGTATGTTTTAGTTGCATTTTTTAAAAATTCAAGGGGTGCCGAACTTTGGGACCCCCAGTAAAAATGTCCGGCGTCCCTGAAGTTTTTAAAAAATGCTTCAATTCTGCATTTTTAATTTATTTTTGGCTTGCCCTTCCCATATCAGCCCTTTAAATGTGCTCAGAATTGATTCGGCGATCAACTTAAACCATATTGCAAAGTAGATGCCTATAGGTTTGAATTGGCGCTCATAAGGAACCCATTTACGAATTGTCATAGGAAGAAAATTTGCATATCAATTCTGTCTCTTCGTTTTTGCGAGTTTCCAGTCTGTTCGGAGTTTATCGCATTTCCGTTCAAAATTCAACCTGAGCGCCGACGTCTTTCAAGCTAATACGACTTTATTTTATTCTCATACCCATGTTTGTCCGTTTTTATGAGCATTACTCTTGATACAAGTGTTCGCCGAGAGTTTCTATCTGCACCAGCTCCAGTTACAGTATGACTCGTATGACGTTTTTTGTATTTTTTATGATAGTCAGGTTTATAAACTCGGCGATTGCGAAATCTGTTATAGACATCTACTTTGCAAGCGAGTTTAATGAGGGAAAGAGAAATCCCAGACCGAGACTCTGTTCGGGGGCAGAGAGTTATGTCTCAGGTTTTTTGCAAGTGGGCCTTGGGCTTGAGGAAAGCATATACGTTAAGGCAATTTGAGTAGAAGGAGTTGATTGCGTGTTCAGATCGGAGGCATAATTGAAGGCTGTGGGAGATCGGGTTTTTGAACTCGAGACGGCGTCTGAATACGGATGGCCTTGGGTAATTC
>JANQIY010000252.1 GCA_028281965.1 Candidatus Gastranaerophilales bacterium | reverse complement strand
CTCGCTTCCCTCCCTTCGGTCGGTCGCTCGACCGAAAAAATTTAATAAGGAATATTTTTGAAAATTTTACATAAGAATTTTTTGTTTCTTCCTTAGTTTGTTGAAACCGGGCTAATCATGTTTTTGAACACCACCTTATGCTTCCATAAATTTATTATATGTATAAAGCAATTAAAGCTAAAAAATTGCTGAATTAATACAAGTAAATTATTTTTTTTACTTTATTTTTGGATTAAAGCAAAAATATTGTTGTGGTTAATTTTGTAAACTTTGTATTTATCCTTATCAAAAAATTTTCTGAGAAAGATTTCAAAACTTTCAGTGCTCCAAAAATTTATATGACCGGAAAAGGCAATATCTTCAATACTGCCATTTCCGGCTTCCGTATTGTCAATTCTTCCGTCAGGTATAGTAAGAACAAGAGTCCCATTTTCCCTTAACATATTATAGACGTTTAATAAAGCTTTTTCAGGATTTGTAAAATGTTCTAAAACCTGTGTTAAAAATATTATGTCAAATTTTTTATCCAAAGTATTAACAAGGTTATGTTTCAGTATCGTGGCTTCAGGAACCAGATGAGACGCAAGCTTAATGAACATATCGTTTATATCGTATCCAAATAATTTTTTTGTTTTATATTTTTGAGAAATTAATCTAATCAGGTATCCGGTACAAGTGCCAAAATCAGCTACAACTTTATCGTCAAAAATAACGTTATTTTTATCACAATTTTTCAGCACTTCATGATAATAAGAAATCCTTTGAGGAACTAGATAACTTAAAACAACTTTTGGATCAGACCATTTGGAATCATCTATTTGAGAAAAAACTTCCAGGTCTTTTACCAGATTTTCATGTTCAACTTTATCGACTTCAATTTTTGAGTTGCTTTGCATAGACATAAAATTCTCCTTATAAAATATATGTTATCCGGGTTAAAACAATATATGGCTAGGTTTTATGGGGATTTTGAGGAAGGGTTTTTATTTCAAACCCTTCTTTTTTCATAGCTTCCTGCAATTCCCCGGAAGGATCTTCCGTAAAAATCACTGCTATCAGCATTGAATAAGACCTTGTTTTTCTTTTACATTGAGAATCTCTTTCCGCCAGCTTTTGCTTAACCCTGTTAAATACCTCTGAATCCGGAGTGGTGGGAGCATATTCCACGCCTTCTTCATAGTAGAAATTGTGCCCTTTGAACGCCAGTGTCCTTAATCCGAGTCCCGCCGCAACTTTTTCCAGTTCCCGCCTGGAAATTGTATAACAATAGCTATGTTCTTCAAACCGATGGTGTTTAAACACCGTAGACCCCTTAAGAATAGCGATTAGCTTATGTGTCATTTCCCAGAAATTATCAAAAAAATCATAATCATAAGGCTCTATCATAACCACGCCTTTGCGGGCTACTCTTAGCATTTCGTATAAAGCCAGGAACGGTCTTGGAAAATGGTGTAAGGATTCCTTGCATAAGACATAATCAAACTCTCTATCATTAAAAGACAGTGATTCGGCATTTTCTTTTTTGTATTCTTTTATAACCTCTTTTTCCTTGCCTTCTTTGAGCAGGTAATCACATATATCAGTTGCAAGGGCATTTCCTCCGTTTTTAAGAATATACCCGGCGTCTTTTCCGTATCTTCCATCACCAACCGTCAGCCAGTTTGCCCCTTTTTCAACTTCAAGAATCGGGGCAATGGTTTTATACATTCTCTCATGCAGCCAGTAGCTTACGTTTCCTTCCTCAAGCCAGGTGCTTGCGTGTTTTTCCTTCTCTTGCCCAGAGGCATGTTCTTTGTAAAGCTCGGAATGTCCTTCGTAGTTTTCTTTTATTCCCTTCATTTATTTTTCCTCATGTTAAATTATATTTTTTATCTTATATGGCGCATATGCCCGGTAATAGAGTTGGTATCTGCATAAACAATGTTTAAATGCCCTCCTATAAAAGGCGCGATAAGTTTATTTATTCGTTCTTTTATAAGTTTATTCCTATTATATTTTCTTATCAAAAATTTAAAATTTCTAAATATAAAAGGATAGACTATTTTTATGAAAAATTTATACTTTTTAAAAGTCTTACTATTTAACTCAGGGTATTTTTCAAGTATTAATCTATGTTCTTGCAAGGCTATATGATGATTTTTGCTTAAATTACTTATGCCTCCTATTGCAAAATTAGAAATAACCCTGTCTATATACTTAAAAGGAATTCTGTATCTTAACAGGATTCTCAGGTAAAACTCATAATCTGATGAAATTTTGAATTCTTCAGCAAAATTTCCGCATTTTTCAAATATTTCCCGTTTAAAAAATGACGCCGGCTGGGGCGGTGTCCCATGATAGAGGCTATAGTTAAATAAAAATCCGCTTAAATTAGCTCTCCGGCCTGATTTTATTATGGTTGTATTTTCATCTATCCCGTCGGGGTTAACAAAAAATAAATCCCCAAAAACCAGGCGTACCGGTTCTTTTTGAAATTCATTCATCACATCGGAAAAAATATTTTCGTCATAAAGTGTGTCACCGGCATTTAGAAAGTATAAAATATCTCCTGAAGCCTTCTTTACGCCATTGTTCATAGCGTTATAAATTCCTGAGTCCGGCTCTGAAATAACGCAGGCAATTTTGTCACGGTATTTTTCAAGTACATTCAGCGTCCCATCACTGGAAGCGCCGTCTATTACGATGTATTCAAAGTCGGTATATGCCTGGTTGAAAACGCTTAACAACGTCTTTTCCAGATGGTTTTCAGCATTTTTGCATACTGTTATAACTGAAATCTTCATTTTTTAGACCTCTCCCAGATTTCATCATAAAGTTTTTCATGGTTGTTAAGGGAAATATCTATGGTGAAATTCTTTTCAACTACTTCTCTTGCCCTTATAGAAGCATGTTTTCTTAATTTTTCGTCCTCAAGAAAAATGTTTATGCCTTTTATAAAATCATCAATATCCTTATATTTTGCTAAATACCCTGTTTTCATATGATCTAGTTCTTCGGGAACTCCGCCAATATCAAAACTTATTACAGGAGTTGCACAGGACATCGACTCCAGAATAACAAACGGCAAATTATCCGCAAGCGTCGGGAATATAAAAAGATCAGATGACGCATAATACTTTGCCATAAGGGTTTCATCATAAATATATGCTATATTTAAAAAATTATGTTCTATATAAGCTGTTTTTTCCCCTCCTATAGCTAAAAACAACAAATCTTCCCTATGCTTTAAGAAATCATAAGCTTTTTGGATGTAATAGCCGCCTTTTCTAGTATTGTTTAAGCTTTTATCGGCGCTGAACATCAGAATCTTCTTGTCCAAAGGAAGGTTAAGCTCTTTTCTAATATATTCTTTGTCGTAATTAAAAAACACTTTTTCATCTATACCGTAATAAATTTTTCTTATGTCTTTATTCTTCAAAATACTTTTTTCAGCCTTGTTTTTCAGCCATTCGGAAGGACAAATGACTGTAAAATGGGAATTTTCATAAATCTTCCGCTTGGTTTGTAGGATCAGGCTTGTGGAATCAGTCTCAATTTCGGGATAGCATTTTAAATCCGGGCAAACGCCGCATTTTGCCTGCCATTTTTCGCATTCAAAAGAGTATGCGCAATGTCCGGTAAAGGACTGCTCATCATGCAGGGTCCAGACGGTAGGTTTCAGGGCGGTCAACCCAGGGACTGCAAAAGGGGAAAAGTACCCGCCATGCAGGTTATGGAGGTGCAGAATATCCGCCTGTTTAAAAAAATCTGTGTTTTTAATTTCAAAAGACCCTAACTGGAAAAAATACTGCCAGCCAAGCCTTATCTGAACGTCATTTAACAGGTTTTGCTCTTCGGAAATGACTCTTGGGGCAAGTTTTACATTATCATCGACGGTTTCAAGATGAATATTTTTAACCAGCATTTTTGTATTGTAATTCCGCCTTTTTCCAAGAGGCCTGCATAAATTGTCATAAGCTGCTTTTGCCGCTCCGCCCCTGCCGGCAAGCGTGTTTATGTATAAAATATTTTCAAACTTCTCTTTTTTCGGTTTAACAGGAGACCATTTTCCTATGTTTTTTTCAAGCTTTTTAAGATAAATTCTTGCGTATTGCTCTTCGACAAATTTATTTAAATTAAATAAATTTTCTAAGAAAAATTCTTCAATCATTTTTTCCCTTCCATAAATAATGAATCAGGTTTTCTGATTTCACCGTCTATAATATCTAGTTCATAATCAATCCAATTTTTTATATTACTGGTAAATGCGGTTTTAATTTCTATTTTTTTAAAATTACTTTGTTTAAGAATTTCTCTTAAAGAAAACCTGTCATACATCCACTGATGAATTTCCCCTCCCATCCTAAAACGACCTATTTTTGTATAGAAAGATTCATCAATATTTTCTTCATTTATTAAATTATTTTTCTGAGATTTATTTGATTGTGAATTTTTAATATTTCTAAGAATCGACCTTGCTTCACTTCCAAATCTTTCATATACAAAATCAAGGTTAGCAATATTTTCCTGCTTAAAATACTCAAGCATTTCCCCGCCAGGCCTATTTCTTACAATCTGGTCAAACAGCTCAAGCATTATCCAATTATAATTCAGATGAGCTTTTTTATCCCCTTTTAATGCTTTTTTCAGGTTTTCCAGGTATAATTTTACGATTCTTTCCAGGTCCGGAACAGCTATTCTTATAATACCACCGGGTTTTAGCACCCTATAGCATTCATTTATAAAGCCGAGAGCCTTATTTTTTGGAAAATGCTCAAGCAGGTGAGAGTGGTAAACCACATCAAACTCATTATCATTAAACGGGATACCCATAAGTAAATTATGGGCGGTTACATATTCGCTTCTTGAGGTAAAATCGATGTTTATCCATTCTTTGCGGAAATTATTTCCGCAGCCTAGGTTTAAGAGTTTTTTCTTTACAGACATTGCTCTGAAGAGGGCTCCTTAATAAAAAATACTTCTTTTAAAATTCTTTCTGTCAGTTCTTTATTTATTAATTTAAATTTAGGGTGAATAATTTTATCTATTTCAAAAACAGATTTATTCGCATAACTGGAATTACTATCAATAGTATGAGTAGAATCATCTCTAAAACCTATGTTATTAACCATATTTTTTACAGGATTAATACAAATACCATTTTCTTTTATAATAGTATATGTCCATATATATGCCCAGCTATTGATTTTTCCCTGATAAACCCTGTTCCACTGCTGTAGCCAGTAATTTTTTTGATGTTCTTTTTCAAAGACATTATCAATTTGCCTTGTTTCTAAAAATTGCAGAAAATCGCTCATATTTACATCAAACTTTTTCCAGGCCCTCTTCCAGGTTGCCCATCCCCAGCAAAATTCTATTTTCGCAAAATAATAAGAATGGTCTGATTCAAGATTAATAAGATTATTACCTGTTATATGCATTATTTGAGTATCATCCCTGTAATAATCAAGCAGTTCTTCACAAAACCCAAAAAAACTATTTGAAGGGTAGCAGTCATCTTCAAGTATAATTCCCTCTTCTTCATTTTCAAAAAACCAGTCAATAGCAGAAGACACAGCTATTTTCAATCCCAGGTTGGTTTCCCTGAAAAGAGTTTTAACCTCGCAATCCCAGTCGACTTTTTCGATAATCTTTCTTGATTCCTCACATAAATACTCTTCCTGAGGCCTGTTTGCGCGGGGCCCGTCAGCTGCAACATAAAGCCTGTTTGGCTTATTTTCCCTGATTTTTTCAAAAACAATTTTTGTCAAATCCGGACGGTTAAATATTAAAAATAATATAGGCGTTTTCAGCATTTTATTTCCTTAAAAAGGATGCATCCCAGATGTCCAGCCTGCAAAACTTATATCCATGCTCTTTTATATGATCTACGGTTTCCTGAATTTTTTCCGGTGGGCAAGGCTGGTCAAATTCGACCAATAAAACCTCAGGATAAATGTTATCTTTAAATAAAGACCTGACAACTTGATGTTCAGCCCCTTCTATATCCATTTTCAGAAGGTCAATTTTGCTATGCCCGAATTCATTCATTACAGATTTAATTGTCCTGCACTCGGATTCAAAATATTCCTTTGTTTCCTGCAAATTTGCTATGGAATGCGAAACATGCAACGGGTTTTTAGGCGCATAGAATTTTTGCACCGTATTCTCAACCCAGGCTCCATAAGGTAAAAATATCCATTTATCAAGAATGTTTTCATTGAGTTTGTAATAAATTTCAGAAACGTTTCCTGATAAAATCGGTGTAGAAGCACCTTTTTTCTGGTTTTCCATGATAGTTTTATGATGGTTAATCGCCCTGGGGGTAGGGTCCATGGAAATTACCCGGCAATTAAACCTGTTAATAAGGCCCAGGTCAAAGCTTACATCTTCACCTGCTCCTATACAGTAGCAAATAGAGTCCTGATTGATAAAACCTTCCGGGATATGCCATCCTCCATATGTAGTCCCGATTATTTGCCAGCTGACATCAGCAGGAGGGTTTACCAGTTCTTTAATAAGTATCATTTTTATCTCTTATAGTGATTTTGGCTATCTTTGCATTAACAGGATAAACTTATACTCATATTTTGTCATGCTTTGTTTTTTGTATATTTTAATTAACCCGAATCACGAATCAGCTTAAAAGCAATTATAACAAGGTTTTAAATAAAGTTAAATAATAAAGTGAAGAAAATTGTTTTTCTTTTACATATACATACACTTATTTTTGAAAAACAGGAAGCCTAATAAAAGCATAGAAGCCTCACATAGAGACTTCTTGCAGGATTTCTATATGAAAAAATATACTAATCAAGATGTTTTTGAGCTAGTTGCGTAAGTCCTGTAATTTAGGCTGATCAATTTTTTCACCTTTTGGAATAAGTACAAAACAGTCAGAACTATAAGGAGTTTAGTAAATATCACCAGGAATATGAGATGTCTGCTTTTACTATTCCCTCTAAATTCCACTTAAACTTCCCGGTTTTTGGAAAAGCCTGAAAGTATGATAAAATGAGCCTGTTTAGAATACTTGCTTATGTCGGTAAAAAATAAGTGAAGAAAAAATTATGAAACTGGTTCACCTTGCTGACTTACATCTTGGATACCGGGCGTATAACAGGCTTACTTCCAAAGGCTTAAATATAAGGGAAAGAGATGTCATAAAAGCTTTCAAGGAATCCCTGGACAGGGTTTCGGCGATAAATCCCGATATAATAATAATGGCAGGCGATATTTTCCACCGTCCAAGACCGGGAAATACCAGTATTTACTTGTGCATCAAGTTCCTGCTTGATTTTCGCAAAGTGTGCAGCGCACCTGTAGTAATGATTTCCGGCAACCATGAAGCTTCGAAATCACTGGAAAACGAAAATATATTAAAGGTTATAGAGGCAACAGTCCCCGGGGTAAAGGTTATTGACAGGCAGATAGAGCAGTTTGTCCTGCAAGAGCGGAGTATAAGTATTTTAGGCGTGCCTTATAACGCTCTGTGCGGCTTTGAAAAAACTTCGCTGCTCCCTGATAATAACTATAAATACAATATTTTAACCATACACGGCTCTTATGAAAGCATTAAATGCCCGGAACTCGACACTTATGGACAGGCTAGCCTGCTGAATGCCGAGAATATTAACCAGGCTAAATGGGATTACGTAGCCCTGGGGCATTATCACAAGTACACAAAACTTGCGGAAAACACATTTTACTCAGGCGCCATAGAGCGCACAAGCTCAAACATCTGGCAGGAAGCACAGGAGCCTAAAGGTTTTATCGAATATAACCTTGAAACAGGTGAGCAGGTCTTTCATTCCCTGGAATCTCCCAGGAAAGTCGTGGATGTAAAAAGAATAGATGTTAATAACCTTACTGCTGAGGAGATTAACCTGAAAATTGGGCAGGAAGTCTCTAAAATAGCTGATATTGAGGATTCCATAATAAGGTTAACCCTTGAAAATATTGATAATAACGCAATTAGGAACCTGGATTACGCAAAATTAAGGTCATACAGGAAAAAAGCGCTTCATTTCAGGCTAAACCTGATAAAAAAAAGCCCTGCCTTGCAAACCAGGGAAAGTTCTTTAAAAGAAGGAAAAGACCTGTTTGAGTTTTTTGAAGATGACCTGAAAAATTTTGAGCTGGCAGCCGGGCTCAACAAGGAAAAGTTTGATGAGCTTGCCAGGAATTACCTGTATTAAGGACAGCGGAAAAAATCCTTCGGCAGCGCAAAGGCGGTGGCTAAGAATTTTTGTAGCCTGCTTCATGCTGAAAAAATACTTGGGTATTTTTCAGCTATCCTTATACGAAAACAGGCTAGCCCGGGACTGCCTCAACATCACTTTCAGATAGGTCGTTGAGAAGTTTTCCAAGTTTATTCAGTTTAAACATAAGAGATTTAAACTGGTCTGTGGTTAAGCTCTGAGCGCCGTCAGAAGAAGCGTTTTCCGGGTCATGGTGAACTTCTATCATAAGTCCGTCAGCGCCTGCCGCAAGGGCTGACTTGGACATTGGCTCTATAAGGTATCTTCTGCCTGTGGCATGACTTGGGTCAACGATTACAGGCAGGTGAGAATACTTTTTGATAACCGGAATTGAGGCTATATCAAGAATATTTCTTGTATAATGGGAATCAAAACCCTTCACACCCCTTTCACAGAGGATTACATTCGGGTTTCCGGCATATATGACATATTCGGCAGCCAGCAGGAATTCCCTGATGCTTGCGGCTGGCCCTCTTTTTAGAATTACAGGTTTATTAGTCCTGCCCAGCGCTTTAAGAAGCTTATAATTTTGCATATTACGGGCGCCTACCTGTAAAATATCCGCATAGCTTGCCACAAGATCAATTTCAGGCGTGTCCATAATTTCCGTGGCTATAAGAAGACCTGTTTGCTTTCTTGCTTCTGCAAGGTATTTTAGCCCTTCTTCTTCCATTCCCTGAAAATCATACGGGCTGGTTCTGGGCTTGAAGGCTCCTCCCCTTAAAACCTGGGCTCCTGCATCTTTTGCGGTATAAGCAACCTTTAAAAGACCTTCAATATCCCTTTCAACGCTGCATGGCCCTGCCATAACCACAGAAGGGTTTTTTCCTCCGATCAGGACTCCATTACCCAGGTCAATTACTGTATCATCAGCCTTGCTTTCTCTTCCGGAAAGCTTAAATGGCTCCTGGATAAGCTTTACCTCCCTTACTCCTTCCATGGAAGCGAGAGAAGCGGGGTCAACAAGTCTTTTATCTCCTATTGCAGCAAGGACTGTCATAACTTCACCTCTGTTAAACACAATTTTAAAATTATGGGATTTCAGTTTCTGCGCTACCTTTTGTATTTGCTCTTCGTCGGCAGCAGGTTCCATTACTATAATCACAGAAATAACCTCTTCTTCTTAATTTAAAAAAAGTTTATCATAAACAATCAAACTTATATCAAGCTTTATTAAAAAATTTTTATCGTAAGCAGGCGGCAGGCTTTGCCTGCCGCCTGCTTACACAGATAATTACAGATGAAAAATTTTAATTTCTATAACCTGTAACAGATGCTATAGCATCTTTTTTGCTGTGGGAAACGCTGATTGTCCATTCCTCAATCCCCAGCTGTTTTTCAATTTCCGCCGCTTTGCCAAAAAGCCTGACTTCAACAGCGCCCCTGGAATTACGGATAATTTCCGCATCTTTCCAATTTATGCCCTTATCCCAGCCCAATTTGTTAATTCCCGCCCCAAGAGCTTTGGAAACGGCTTCTTTTGCAGCAAACCTTACAGCGAGTCTTTGCGCGGTAAGTTTGCGGTTTGAAAGGCAGTATTTTATTTCGGTTTCTGTAAAAGTCCTGTTCAGGAACCTTTCCCCATATTTATCGAAAATTTCCTGAACCCTTTCTATTTCGCAAATATCAATGCCGGTAAAAATCTTCATCATAGTCTGCTCTAGCTTCAATATCCCAATATGATACGGTTTCTTTTAGTATTCTTTCAGCTGTTTCACCGGGAAAAAATTTAAGCATTTCAATCGCTGAGTGAAACATATAGTCCCTATCATAACATCTTTCCATTTTATAACCAGGTTCCCTGCCTATTGTTTCAAGAAAGGTATCTTTATCATTCTGTTTTTTAAGCATTAGCTGAATTATTTCCAGAGCAATAGAATCCAGGTCGTCATGATTTTCAAGGTATTCTATTATTTTTTTAAGGTTTTCGTTGCTGTCGTACCAACGATTATCCATTTCCCGCACCCATAATTTAATCTCTCTATCTTAAACATGATCGAGGTTTTTGTTTAAACCTTAATATATATTATACTTAACAAAATATATATAAAATCCTCAAAAATCAGGATATTCCGGTTTTTTTGCAAGAAGTTTTTTATTAAGTTTACCTTCATTTTTCTTAATATTTTAAAAATACCAGTTATTCAGGCCTATCCAGGGAAAAGAAGCAGCTAGATTATTACAGCGCCCTGAGTATCAATATCAACATTTTTTAATAGCGCTTTAATGCCGGTTTCCTGCCAGGTAAGATTTAGCGCTGACTTAATTTCTTCAAAATTACCGTCTTTTTCGTAGATAACAAGAAGAGTAGGCCCGGCTCCGCTTATGACGGTCCCGAGCACACCTGGCAATTCATTCATACTTTGTTTTACCCGGTCAAACCCTGTGATCAATTTGCTTCTGTATACCTGGTGAAGTCTGTCATCCAGGGCAAATTTCATAAGTTCCGCATCCCGGAGGTGCAGGGCTTCTATGAACATGGCGCTTCTTTTGACATTAAAAACCGCATCCTGAATAGAGATCTGCTCAGGGAGGACGGATCTGGAGATTTGTGTAGCAAGCTCATAGTCGGGAATACACAGGATAAACTTCCATTTTTCAGGCCATGCAATGGTTTTATATAAAATACTACCGTCTTCTTCAGCTGAAGACAGGTTAAACCCTCCTAGCATAGCCGGGGTAATATTGTCAGGATGGCCTTCCATCTCATTTGCAATGGATAAAAGCGCCGCTTCATCGGCAGGATCGCCCAGAAGCTTATTTGCCGCAAGGATTCCCCCTACTATAACGGAAGCGCTGCTGCCTATTCCTTTGGCTACAGGAATATTTGCTTCTATATTTATCTTTAAAGCCGGCGGGGTTTGCCCTACATAGTTATAAAGAAGCTCAACCGCCTTATATACTATATTTGACTCGTCAGTCGGGATTGTAAGTACGGAAGAATTGTTTTCTTCGGAAAAAATGTTTATTTGGAGGCCTTTATCAGGATAAACAAGCTCTTCCAGCGTAATTTTGTTGTAAATAGACAATGCAATCCCAAAACAGTCAAATCCGGGGCCTATATTAGCAGTTGTTGCAGGTACTTTTACGGTTACTTTCACAGGTTATCTCCTCTTAAAGCTGCGCAAAAAATTTGATTCCGATTTGTTTTTTATCAAACTATAACAGGGCGTTCAGCTCAGCCGACCGCCCTGTTTGTATAAACGTTTAAATTTATTTTTTTGGCTCATTATCCTGTTTTAATTCCTGAGGAGCTGTCACTGACAAGACGTAGGGGTTGTTAAAATATTTATTCGCTGTACTTATTACATCCTCAGCCGTTACTTTATTTATTAAGTCAGGAAAATCATAATTAAACCCGAAATCTTTGTCAATAACCTCTATTCTTCCCAGGAGGTTTGCCTTGCTCTGGTTTGTTTCCTGTGAAAGAGCATAATTTCCTATGATTTTGCTTTTTACGTCGGCAAGTTCTTTATCAGAAAAAGGTTTTGTTTTTAGACGGTTTATTTCTTCCCGGAATTTTTTCTTAACAAGTTCAACGTTTTTCGGCTCAGTGCCTATATACAGGGCAAAATGCCCCCTGTCGATTTTCGGCGAATATGAACTTCCTACGCTGTATGAAAGTCCCTGTTTTTCCCTGAAAACAAGATGCAGCCTTGAGCTTAACCCACCTGAAAGATAGGAGTTGATTACCCTAAAGGCTGCGACTTCCCTGTCATTTTCAACATTTCCGACAGGCCATCCCATAAGCATCCAGGCTGCGCTGGAATCATAGTTTGTTTTGATTATTTCATTTTTTTCAAGCGGTGTAAATTCGCCTGACTTATTGATATTCAGGGCGGTTTTTCCTGTTTTTGGAAATGCGGCCTGTAGTTTACGGGCAATTTCTTCATGTTCAACATCTCCCGCAACTGAAACCACAGTGTTTTCAGGTATAAAGACCCTGTTCCAGTAGCTTACAACGTCGTTCCGGCTTAATTCAGGAATGCTTTTTTCAACTACCGCCCCCGTGTGTCCGTAAGGGTGGTCTTTATAAAGACAGGTTATAAATTCCTCAATCGCTACATTGAAAGGGTTGTCCCTGGATTTTTTTATGCCTGTCAGTATATTATCCTTGTTTTTTTCAATATATTTATTTTCAAACGCAGGGTTTTGCATAACATCGGCCAGGATTTCAAAGGCTTTATCAAAGTCATTTTTGGTTGATTTAAGCCCTATGCTGAAATAATCAGCTGAAACACCCGGACTTATCGAAATTCCCGAGTCTTCAAGCTCTTCTATAAGTTCGGTATAAGACCTGTTTTTTGTCCCGTACAGAAGGGTTTTAGCAAGCAAAGACGCTGTGCCGGGCATGGGTTCTAAATATTTACCCCCTTTTAAAAATACGCTCATGGAAATTATGTCATTGGAAGTGTTTTTAGAGGTTATTAAAACCATGCCGTTAGCAAGTTCAGAGCGGGTGGAGTTTTTGATAGTCTCTTTATTTGAGGTGATATTATTAACTTCCAGCTCTTCAGGGAGTAGTACGGACAATGCCGGTGTTGAAGGGGCAAGGTATTTGCGGGCAACGTTCCGGATGTCTTTTAAGCTGACGTTTTCTATGTATTGGAGATGTTTTTTATAGTGTTCGATAGTTCCCATAGTGACCATTGAATGGCCCAGTGAGCCTGCTATATTTTCCACGGACTCATTCCCGTAAATAAAACTTCTTTTAGCAAGCGTCTTGGCCCTTTCCAGTTCTTTTTCCGTGACCGAGCCGTTCCTGATTTTTTCAACTTCTTCTATAATGGCGGTCTTCACAGCCTGATATTTTTCCGGCTCAAAATCAGCTGAAATAAGGAATATACTCTCGTCTTTCAGTGAATAATGCCCGGCGCTTATATCAGAGACAATGCCCCGCTTTTCCTTAATATCCTGAAAAAGCCTTGAAGAGCGGCTTCCGCCTAAAATCGACGCTGCAAGGTCAAGGGCATAGTTTTCCTTTATAGAAGTCATAGGGACTCCGTTAAAGCCCATAAGCAGGTAGCCGGACTTATAATCCCCCCGTTGTTCCTTTATACGGGGTTCTTTCGGAGCCGGTTCATTTGGACGTGTATTGATGCTAACCGGGTTTGCGGGGTTGTATTGAAAATTTTCTTTCACAAGGGAAAGCACCCTGTCCGTGTCAACGTCACCTACTATCACAGTGACAAGGTTTTCAGGAACGTATCTTTGTTTAAAATATTCCATAACCTTTTCCCGGGAAATGGTTTCAATAACCTCATGAGGGCCTAGAGTATCCATTTTATAAGGGTGTTCCTTGAAGAGCAGACGGAAAAGGTTCATCATAAGTATTCTTTGAGGACTGTCATTAGCCCTTCTTATCTCTTCCTGGACGACTTTCCTTTCGCTTTCCATGTCCTCAACGGGAATAACCGGATACTGCATCATCTCCGCATGGAGTTTAATCGCCGTGTCTACGTAATCACTTGCTATAGTCACGTAATAATGTGTAAAATCCTTGCTGGTTCCGGCATTAAACCTTGCTCCCTTTGATTCGAGGATTTTCTCAATTTCTCCATTCTTATGATTTTTAGTCCCTTTAAACATTAAATGTTCAAGGAAATGAGATACCCCGTTAATTTCCCGGGTTTCATCAGCTGAACCGGTGGCTACCCAGGTATCTACCGTCACAATAGGATTGGCATGCACTTCCTTAATCACAACCTTGTGACCGTCTTTCAGGGTGAAAACCCCTATTGACGAGTCTTTGTCCTCTGCAAAGCAGGTAAGACTTGTACTGAAAACCATTAAAAACAGAAATAGCTTCAAAATCCGGTACATGTTAAAAAACCTTTTCCCTTTCTCCAATTAAAAGCCTATCCAACAAACAGGTTCAGGACGGCATGTGTAAAAAATTTTTTTATCTAATTAATTAAAAATATACATTAAATTGACTGGTTGATTCCACTAATTTTTTCAGCATTAAACTCGAGTTGCTAATTGCATGTATGCAACATTTGCCAAAACCCACCCACAGCCACCCTATAGGTGGAAAAGAGGCTCCGCCTCTTTTCGATTCTCTATAATTTTTTGGCAAATGTTGCATAGTCATATCCTGGCTTTTGGCTAATT